>NZ_WUDQ01000238.1:0-5355 GCF_009827695.1 Paenibacillus sp. OT2-17
GTGTTCCGTCACAAAGATAGCGACCTTTCCTTCCAGGATGTACGCGGCATGCGGGAAGCGGAGCAACAGGCGTATATCCAGGCGTTTAAGCTGGAGGACCAAGCTAGAGGCTTTAATCTCGGTACCGATGCACTCATGCGTGTACAGGTATTGCAGACCCATGAAGAAACGTATCATTTGGTATGGAGCTTCCATCACATTGTCATGGATGGCTGGTGCTTATCGCTCGTTACGGGTGAAGTGTTTGGTACGTACTTTGCGCTGCTGGAGCAGAAGCAGCCGGAGCTCGCTCCTATCACACCGTATGGCCAATATATCGAATGGCTGGGACGTCAGGATGAACGTGCGGCAAAAGAATACTGGAGCAGCTATTTGGCGGGCTTTGAACAGCAAACGTTGTTGCCGGGTGCAGATGCTTTATGGAAGGAGCCAACGCCGGACAGCAAGGAAAAAGAAAAGGAACATGTTCCATCCACTACAACAAGCGACACCAGCAAATATATCTCTGAAAAAATAACGGTAGATCTGGATCCAACATGGAGCGAAGCCATACACCGGATTGCGAAGCAGCAGCAGGTCACGATTAATACGCTGATGCAGAGCGTGTGGGGCCTTATTTTGCAGAAATATAACAACAATGAGGATGTTATTTTCGGTAGTGTCGTATCTGGACGTCCAACAGATATTGCCGGCGTAGAGCATATGATCGGTTTGTTCATTAATACGATCCCGGTGCGGATTCAAAGTGAACGGAATGCCACTTTTGTGGAAGTGATGCGGAAAACGCAGGAACAGGCACTGACCTCGGGAACCTATGACAGCTTCCCTCTGTATGAGATTCAGGCGCTGACGGAGCAGAAGCAAAATCTAATTAACCACATTATGGTATTTGAGAATTATCCGGTAGAGGAGCAAGTTGAGCAGCTTGGCGAAGTTCGTCCGTCTGCTTTTGAAATTACGAATGTAGAGGTTGTCGAGCAAACGAATTATGATCTGGACTTGATTGTGATGCCCGATGAGCTTTTCCGCATCATGTTCAGATATAACGCCAATGTATACGATCGGTCTACGATAGAGCGGATGCAGGGACATGTACTGCATGTCATCGAGCAAATTATCGACAATCCGCATATCCGAGTAAATGAGCTGGAATTGGTGACACTGGAAGAGCAGGCGCAGATCGTTCAGATGTGGGGAGATACGGCGGCAGCCTATCCGCAGGATCAAACGCTAAGTGCACTGTTCGAGCAGCAGGTAGCGAACACACCGGAGCAGGTGGCGGTGTTGTGCGGAGCGGAGTCGTTGACCTACGCGGAGCTGAATGAGCGAGCCAACCGTCTCGCACGCACCTTGCGTGCGGAAGGTGTTGAACCGGATCAGCCTGTAGGCATACTGGTTCACCGTTCGCTGGACATGATCGTAGGCATCTACGCGATCCTCAAAGCAGGCGGAGCCTACGTGCCCATCGATCCAGACTATCCAGCGGATCGTATCCGCTTTATGCTGGAGGACTCGGAAGCGAAGTTGGTACTGACGCAATCGCATCTGGCGGAGCAAGCATCACTGAGTTTCGACGGCAAGGTGCTGTTGCTGGATCGCGAGGACATTTACCACGAAGATGGCTCGAATTTGGAGCCACTGGCCGGACCGCACCATGTAGCCTATGTCATCTATACCTCTGGATCCACGGGGAAACCGAAGGGCGTGATGGTGGAGCACCATTCCGTTTTGAACCGGATTTTGTGGATGCATGATCGTTATGGCTTGAGTGCGGAAGATACGATTCTGCAAAAGACGGCCATCACGTTCGACGTGTCGGTGTGGGAGCTGTTCTGGTGGTCGCTGGTCGGCTCGAAGGTGAGCTTGCTGTCGGTCGGCGGGGAAAAGAACCCGGAAGACATCGTCGACACGATTGCTCGCGATGGCGTGAGTACGATGCACTTTGTACCTGCCATGCTGCATGCGTTCCTGGAATATGTGGAGCAGCAGCCACGGGAAGTGATACAGGCGAAGCTGGGAACGCTGCGCCACGTTTTTGCCAGTGGCGAAGCATTACCGCCACAGCATGTCGCACGGTTCCAACAGCTTGTGTCGAGCCTGGGCGGAGCAAAGCTAATCAACCTGTATGGGCCAACCGAAGCGACGGTGGACGTATCGTACTTTGATTGTGAACCGGATGAGGAATATGGAGTTATTCCGATCGGAAAACCGATTCAAAACATTCGTCTGTACATCGTGAAGGAAGGCACGGAGCAATTGCAGCCGATCGGGGTTGCGGGTGAGCTGTGCATTGGCGGTGTCGGCGTAGCCCGAGGTTATCTGAACCGTCCAGAACTGACGGCCGAGAAATTTGTGAAAGATCCGTTTGCTGGCGGGGAAGCAGGCTATGAGCGGATGTACCGCACAGGCGATTTGGCGAGATGGATGCCGGACGGCAACATTGAATATCTGGGCCGGATCGACCATCAGGTGAAAATCCGGGGTTACCGGATTGAGCTGGGCGAGGTCGAATCGCAGCTGCTCCAAGTGGAATCGGTACGAGAAGCCGTGGTCATGGCGCGTGCAGACGAAACGGGCCAAAAACAAATGGTGGCGTACTATGTCGCGGGGCAAGAAATGGGTGCCAGCGAGCTGAGAAGTGAGCTGGGCCGGGAACTGCCAAGCTACATGGTGCCATCGTACTTTGTACAGCTGGAGCAGATGCCGCTGAGTCCAAATGGCAAAATCGACCGCAAGGCCCTGCCAGCACCGGAAGGCAGCCTGCAAAGCGGAGCGGATTATGTAGCACCGCGGACATGGGTGGAAGTGAAGCTGGCGCAAATTTGGCAGGATGTGCTGGGTCTGGCGCAGGTCGGTGTGAAGGAAAACTTCTTCGAGATTGGCGGACACTCGCTGAGGGCGACGACGCTGGCCTCGAAAATTCACAAGGAGCTGAACAAGCCGCTTCCACTGCGCAGTATTTTTGAAGCGCCAACGATTGAACAACTGGCAGCGGTCATGGAAGGTCTGGACCAAGTGGCGTATGCGTCCATTCCGGTGACGGAAGAACGCAGCTCCTACCCGCTTTCCTCGGCGCAAAAACGACTGTATGTGCTGCATCAGTTCGACCCGAATGATGTGAACTACAACATGCCGTCAGTGCTGCAAGTGAGTGGTCCGCTGGACGTGAAGCGAGTGGAGGACGTGTTCCGTCAATTAATCGCCCGCCATGCGACCTTGCGTACCCGCTTTGCACTGGTGGACAGTGAGCCGGTGCAATGGATTGAGGACACCGTGCCGTTCGAGGTGGAATATACGAAGGTACAGGTAGAGGGTGCGACTGCGGACACGATGGTCAGCAAGGAAGCACAAGAACGTGTGCAACAGTTTGTACGTCCGTTCGATCTGCAAGTCGCTCCGCTGCTGCGGGTAGGCTTGGTAGATTTGGGTGTACAAGAAACCGAGCAGGAACCGCAGCATTTGCTCATGCTCGATATGCACCATATCGTCTCGGATGGTGTGTCCATGGGAGTACTGACCGATGAATTTGTCCGCTTATACGACGGTGAAGAGCTTTCGCCAATGCGTATCCAGTACAAGGATTATGCGGTATGGCAGCAAAGCGAAGCCCATCAAGAGTGGATGCAACGTCAGGAAGCGTACTGGCTCGACACCTTCCGGGGTGAACTGCCTGTGCTGGATCTACCTACGGACTTTGCCCGTCCGGCGGTACGAAGTACCGCAGGCGATACGGTGGTGTTTGGACTGGAACGTGAAGTCAGCGAACGGCTGAAAGAACTGGCGGCGCACACAGGCTCGACGCTGTATATGGTGCTGCTGGCTGCGTACACCGCGCTCTTACACCAATACAGCGGGCAAGAAGATATTGTGGTCGGCACACCGATTGCCGGACGACCGCATGCAGATTTGGAACCGATCCTCGGGATGTTCGTCGGTACGTTGGCATTGCGAAACTATCCGACAGCGGAACATACCTTCCGCAGCTACGTGGAAGAAGTGAAAGTTTGTGCTCTGCAAGCCTATGAACATCAGGACTACCCATTCGAGGAACTGGTGGAAAAGCTAAATGTTAAGCGGGATATGAGCCGCCATCCGCTGTTTGATACGATGTTTACCCTGCAAACCACCGAGGAAGGCGAGTTGCAGCTGGCAGATCTGAGCTTCCGTCCATACGGCTTGGAACAAACGCCAGCGAAGTTTGATTTGACGCTGGAAGCCAGAGAGGAAGAGGCAGGTATCCAGTTCGGATTGCAGTATGCAACTGCGTTGTACGAGCGCGAAACGGTAGAACGGATGACGCGTCACTTTGTTCGCTTGGCCGAAGCCGTCGCGGCGAACCCGGATGCGAAATTGGGTGAGCTGGAGTTGATTACGGCAGAAGAAACCGAGCAGATTCTGAAGGTGTTCAATGATCCGAATGCGCACAGCCTGCTTGGAGCATTACAAGGCCGTTCGCTCAGCGAACGCTTTGAAGAGCAAGCGAAGCGCAACCCTGAGCGAATAGCAGTTGTGTCTGGGGCTACCGCGCTGACCTACACTGAGCTGAATGAGCGTGCGAACCAATTGGCTCGTGTGTTACGAGCGGAAGGGGTCGAAGCAGATCAACCGGTAGGGGTATTGCTGGAACGTTCTGCGGATATTCTGGTGAGCATTCTGGGGGTACTTAAGGCCGGAGGCGCATATGTACCGATGGATACGGTGTATCCACAGGAGCGCATCGACTACATGCTCCAAGACAGTGGGGCCAAGGTCGTGATTACAAGCAGAGTCGCCAATCTGTCGCTCAGCTTGCCATCCACAGTTCGAGCTGTAGTCTTGGATGACGAGGACGTTCAAGCTCAGTTGGGAGCACAGGATGCGGGCAATCTAATCCCTGTCGCCGGCCCGCACAACCTGGCCTATATGATTTACACGTCAGGTACCACCGGTCAGCCGAAAGGGGTCATGATCGAGCAGGGCAGTGTTAGCAATCTGGTAGATGCTTTATTGGAACGAGTATACAGCCGTTATGAACAGTCGCTTCATGTCGCATGGCTGTCGGCATTTGTATTTGACGCTTCAGTGAAGCAAATCTTTGCCAGCTTGCTGTTAGGCCACACCCTGCATGTGGTGTCCCGTGACGTCAGTCTGAGCGGAGAGCATTTGATCGCCTACTACCGCACGCACCGGATTGATCTGTCGGACGGCACACCTGCACATCTGCATATTTTGAACGAAAGCGTCAGTGTGACGGAAGCGCCGGAAGTGAAGCATTACCTGATCGGTGGCGAAGCATTATCCGTGCAGCTGGTAAATGTGTTCCTGCACAAGTGGTCCGAGTATCGTCCGGTCATGACAAACGTGTACGGTCCGACC
>NZ_WUDQ01000239.1:0-5341 GCF_009827695.1 Paenibacillus sp. OT2-17
GCTAGGTCGCCATCGGTTTCAAAAGCAAAACAATCTGTTGAACCATGCCAGACAGATCCATCAGCTCTGTGTTCCCAATCTGCGGTCTGGATAAGTTCAGATAGTCGCTAATAATTCTTTCAGCCCGATCGACCTCTGCTAGTGCCAAAGCAATATATCTGCGATTTTTCCCTTCTAGCCCTGACTGAACCATTTGCAGGAACCCTTTAACAACAGTCAACGGATTCCGTACTTCATGAGCCATAGAGGCAGCCAGTTCACCTAAGGTATTCAGATGCTCAGCATATTTAATCTTTCTTCTCATTTCTTCCCGTTCCAAACTAAACTCCATCCAGAAAGAGGAGGCTCCAATGCTTAGGAATTGAATCACACCGAACCAGAGTATTGCCCGGATCAGCTCGACCTCATCCTTATCCAGCCTGCCATTGGCCCAGGAATGTATTAACAAAAATATAAGCATGGCAATATTGGTCCATATACTCATTAGCATATTCATGCCCACCCGAAGCAACATACTATTGAGCTGCATAAACTTTTTTCTTACCAAGAGAGGGCCCAAATAACACAACATCATGCTGGGAAAGCTCACCACCATAGACTCAGGATCTATATACATACGAGCCATCACTATCAGCGTTATATTCAGAAGCCCTGCCTTAGGACCAAAATATAAAACAGAGAGGATCAAAGGAACATATCGGAGATCCCAATATAATCCATACCAAATGTACGAAAACATAAGGCAAAGCACAGAAGATACACCCAACACCCCTCCCATAAGCAACGGGGTATGTTTCCTATGCCGATGATCTGACAAAGCGCTATATACTAATAACGGTACAAACACAAGAAATATGTTCACGAGCAGCTTATCTACCAGCATCTCGTCTTTCCCACTTTCCAAGTGATAATGACTACGTACTTCTTCTATTCTCGATAATACGTGTCTTTTCCTCTATCCTCCCCTACATCTGATGAAAAATATAAGGCGATTCGGCAACACACCTGAGCATTGGCCCACGCAATCTGAAAATCCACTTCATAAGATACGATGTATCCTTTATCACAATGACCGAGAGGAGAATGAGCATGGGAGCAGAAGAAACAAGAGGCGGTTACGGTGGTTACGGCGCATTCACAAGCACAGGAACAATTCTGGTACTGTTCATTTTATTAGTTATCATCAGCAAAACGATCTTTATATAAGCAGACGGATATCTGCACCCACGGCTACGATAGCAGTGAGCTTACAAAAAAAGGCTAATTCGCAGACAGCTCTTGCTGCTTGCGAATTAGCCTTTACTTTATTCACATAGATACACATTACACTTCTTCTTCATCCTGCCCGTCCAAACGCCATTTTTTGGCTTGAGCGCCTCGTAACAGGAACACTACTGCAACTCCCCCAAGCAGCGTGAGCAGTGTAGACAGTAGATCTTCCTTTCCTTTTGCCAGAAAAGGAAGCCACAGAACCACAGCAGCCGGCAACGTCAACCGAACAACAAAGTCGAGAAAAGACGCACGACGACTATGCGCAGGAATCGGATATAACTGAAGCCATAACGAATCCTTGTGATACTGCCTTAGTGAAGTGACCTGTACACCAATGAGGAATATGAAAAATAAATATTCTGCAATCCCAATCCAGCTAGCATGGGTGATATATATAATTAACAACCCCAGAATTCCAAGCCGAATGACAATACCTGCTGGCTCTGTACGCAGGAACGTCTTAAACAGCAGGTAACGATACGCTCCCCTTCTGTTCCAAGGTATGTTACCTCCCAACCAGGACAGCCAACGACGTGGCGTCACTCTCTGCGTAAGGGCGGGCACATCGACAAACCAGCCCAAAGTGCGCATCACCCGAGCAGCCTGCATACCCTCTGTACGAATCAGCTTTTCCCAAGCCACTAGCAGCTTGACCGGAAAACGCAGAACAAGCACGTACACCACACCGACCAATATGATAAATGGCACGCTGTGTAGTGGAGGCTGCCATAGCCATGCGGCTACCATCAGCACAGCCAACACCCACCGAAGCAGACGATAGCCTACACTCCCGCCAATCGATACCATGCGAAGCTCTTGCCAGCCGCCGTAGCTGAATAGCAGCTTTAACAGCACGAACAGTAGCAGGGTCAGTAGCAGCGGCTTAGGCGCGGTATCACTGCGAATATACAGCGGCCACACGATAATAGACAGCAATAGCAAACCGAATATTTTATACACCACACCCCGAATCCGGCTGGCCTTAAAATAATCGTGCATCGCGTGCTCCTGTGGACGGAGGAAAACAATATCCGCCGCGTTTAAATACGTACGAAAGCTCGCATGAGCAATCGGAATAGCCACAATAAGCATGATCCAGCGGATGGGCAAATCCGGTGGAGTATGCATCAGCAGTGACGTGTACCATGCGGCAAAGGCAATCAGTGCAAAGCCGAAGACCACCGCCAGACCGCTCTGAATGACATAGCCCAGATAGGGCAGCACCTGTCCCCAGAACGCTACACGTCTTTCTTTATGCAAACGTTGCAAATCCATGCTCATTCCCTGCCCTGTACCAGCTCATAAAATGCATCTTCCAGCGGCATGCCCGGCTTACCCGCCTGTGCTGTCACTTCGTCCAGCGTACCCTGTGCAATGATGGCACCCTGATGAAGTACAATGAAACGATCGCAATAATTTTCAATCGTGGACAAAATATGAGAACTGAGCAGAATGGACGAACCCGAACGCTTCATCTCTAACATAAAGTCAAGCAGGGAACGAATACCAAGCGGGTCCAAACCCAAAAAAGGCTCATCTATGACATACAACGGCGGTCCCGCTAAAAATGCGCACATAATCATCACTTTCTGGCGCATCCCTTTAGACAGATGCATCGACATACTTCCACTTTTATCCCGCATACGGAACAAGTCCAGCATTTGATCACTGCGTGTGCGGAAATCTGCTTCGCTAACTCCGTACGCTCTGGCCGTGAATTCCATATGCTCCATCACCGTCATTTCAGGATACAGCTCTGGAGATTCAGGTACAAAAGCAATGGCTCCCTGATACTCCTCGGGATTTTCATCCTGCTTATGACCCTGCACACGAATTTCTCCGGCTTGCGGTGTCATCAGGCCCAAAATATGCTTCATGGTCGTACTTTTCCCGGCCCCGTTCAGACCGATCAATCCTACCATTTCGCCCGGTTTCACATCCAGCGAAATCTGATGCAGCACCGGGCGCTTGGCGCTATATCCGCCGGTCAGTCCGTTAATTTGCAACACAGGCTGTTGTTCCATGGCTCCCCCTCTTCTCCCTTACTCGTTCGGTTTTGATCCTTTTTCCTTCAGCCATCTTGGTGCACCCTTGTTTTTGCGATCACGCTCACGCTGTGCTTTTCCTGCTTTGTACAAGGCTGCTCCTTTGCTTTTGCCTGGAGCTGAACCGTTCGCGGAATTCCTGCCAAGACGTCCGTTTTCGGTACGAACAGGTGCCTTACGGTTTTCCGTCTGTGCTCCGTCAGACATGGATCTGGCCTCGGATGGTCTTACAGGTGCACGCTTGGCATCCGCCGGACGCGGCACAACTACTCGACCTCCGTGCAACGCACGCTCTGCGATCTCAATGCCCAGTTCACGGGAGAACTTACGCATGATGAACGTTTCACGGTCGGTGACAACCGACGCCACCAATCCTTTGCGTCCCATCCGTCCTGTCCGTCCTGCACGGTGAACATAAGCTTGACTATCCGTAGCCGGGTCAAAATGAATGACCATTTCAAGGCCCTCAATATCCAGACCACGGGCTGCCACATCCGAAGCGACCAGCACTTTGAGCTTGTCCTCGCGGAATCGGGCCAACACGTTGCTACGCGTGACTTTATCCGCATCTCCATACAAGGACGCCGTAGTCAGCCCCATATGCTTGAGCTTGGCTTCAATCTCCCCGATGGCATTGGTTGTATTCACGAACACCAGCGCTTTTCTTGGATTAAAATGACGCACTAGACGGCGCAGCATATCCACCTTATCCCGTTCTTCAGATACAAAGTAATAGTGTTCCAGTCCACTGGCCGTCTTCTGGTCGGGATCAATCCCAATTTCTACATATTCACGCATCTCTCGTTTCGCCAGCGACTGAATCTCATCGTTCAGCGTTGCGGACAGGAATACCAATTGACGATCACGTTGGGCGGTGCCCAATATGTTTGTTACATCGCCTGCTCCGCCGAGCTGGAACATCTGATCCACCTCATCAATAACAATGGCTGTAATATTGTGCATTTTCAACTTTTTCGAAGCGATGAGTTCCCGTACACGTCCTGGTGTGCCCACGACAAGCTGTGGATGATCCTTGAGCTTTTCGATTTGACGTTTGATAGCCGCCCCACCAATCAGACCGAGTACACGGATTCCACGATGCTCTCCGTAGCGCTGACCCTCACGTACAATTTGCATGGCCAGTTCCTGGCTTGGAGCTAGTATCAGCTTTTGCGTAGCCTTTTTCTGTGGATCAATCGCTTGCAACAGCGGCAACAAATAAGCCAGTGTCTTGCCTGTGCCAGTTTGTGAACGCGCCAAAACATGCTTTCCCTTCATTATTTCCGGTATAGCCTCTGCCTGAACTGGCGAAGGCTGTGTAATTTCATGCTCAGTCAGTTTGTCCAACAGATCTTGTTCAACGCCGAGCGATTCAAAATTCAATGTCATGAAAAGGTCCAACCCCTATACGTAAATTCGTTACTCTCCATTATATGCGAAAATAGCCCTGTTACCAAATCACAAAAATAAAAGATGTCCCTCACCATAGCTAATGGCTTACGGGACATCTTTTATTTCTTATTCATCACACCATGACCCAGCCTATCGGTTAGTCTGGGAGCTAACTGATACAGCTTGAGAAAAGGAGATACCCACCGTGGCAGATTAACCTCCTCTTTGCCAAGCTCCATCGCTCTCACGATATGCCGTGCTACCTTATCAGGTTGTAGCATAAACCAGCTTACATTTCGAACATATCCTCCTGAAGGATCTGCCAGCTCAAAAAACGGTGTGTCGATCGGCCCCGGGTTAATCGTCGTTACAGTCACTCCACTCCCGCGCAGCTCTTGCCTGAGCGCATTGCTGAAACCAAGCAACGCATGCTTCGTCGCCGTGTAAGAGGACGATTTGGCTGTCCCGATTTTCCCGGCCATCGATGCTACATTGACAATCTGTCCATGGCCCCGCTCTGTCATTTGCGGCAGAAACGCCTTGATGCAGCGAACAACACCCATATAGTTCACGTCCATCATTTGTTCAAACTCCGTCAGGTCGGTTTCATTAAAATACTCAAACTTTCCGTA
>NZ_WUDQ01000023.1:0-29100 GCF_009827695.1 Paenibacillus sp. OT2-17
GATTGCTCCGTCTTTCCTCCTTCTCCCATGCAGGAAAAGGATGTATCGGGTATTAGCTACCGTTTCCGGTAGTTATCCCTGTCTTGTGGGCAGGTTGCCTACGTGTTACTCACCCGTCCGCCGCTAGATTGTTTAGAAGCAAGCTTCTAAACAACCCCGCTCGACTTGCATGTATTAGGCACGCCGCCAGCGTTCGTCCTGAGCCAGGATCAAACTCTCCATTTAAGACCAACCGAAGCCGGTTTATAGAAAGAGCGATAAGCTCATTTTGAAACTGACGAGATAAAAATATCTCTTGTTTGATTTTGCGAACAAAATCGTTTTACTCACTCGTTGTTCAGTTTTCAAAGATCAAACATTTCTCTTTCGCCGCGTTTTTCAGCAGCTATAAGATCATATCATGTTCGTTTCAAAAATGCAAGGGTTATTTTTTTCTTTTTTTCGAAGATCGTTTCACCCAAGCTTTTCGCTTTTGAAACTGCTGTTTTGTTGTCAGCTCAAATAATATATCATAAAGCCAAGCAACTTAGCAAGCACTTTTTTTGTTTTTTTATTTTAGAATAAATCCGTTCATCTTCCAGCTCATTTAAATCAGTCAAGGGGCTAGTTGCCCCTTCATTAGCTGATGACTCCCTCTGGCTCGAATACCTCTGCAGGCCAGTGTAGTTCCACACCTTGGCGAAGAAGAACATTTTGAAAACATCCAAGATGCTCTGCTGATCGGCTCACTTCAATGGGATATACTTCGTTGGAGACACAGTAAGCCGCTAGGCTTCCCGCTGATTCTCCTATATTCCATTCTGTAGGATGCAATCGATAGCAGCCATTGGCTATTTGGGTCATCCCTATATTTTTGCAGGCAGGAAGTAAATTGCGCACTCTCACCGGAATAAGTGAGCCCAATGGAATTTCATAGGGATAGTTAGGGATGTAGAATGTTCGCTGAGATACCGTAGTTGGATGAAGATCCAAATGATAGCTACCTACACCTACACTGTCTATATATCGCTTGGGTCCCTCTTCTCCCCGAAGCTCACGACTTACATCAAACTCAGATATCATATACTTGGCCTGAATTCGGCGTGACTCGCGAATATAAGCCGTTTTAGCCAGACCGTCAGATGTGCCGAGAATATCACCCCGTGGTCGAATGCCCGGATAGCCGAACCCTCCATCTAATCGGGGCGCTTCGGTTTGAAGCCAATATATTAATGAACGAGTCAACTCACGCGCTCCTTCTCGATGTTTTGCCTGCTCCTGAGCGGTGACACCAATCAATGGCCCTAGGTAATAATCATTTTGCGCCCAGTTTAAAAGAGTTACCTCACCATCATTTAGCGGTTCGCTCCATATCGAGGGATCTACAATACGACGATAATCCCATAAGGATACAATGCCCTGATCGTTAGGAAACAATGTGAACTGTTTTAGTTTACTGGTATCATCCGCGTCAGTAGCAAACCAGCTCAAAATCGGAAAACGGGAAAAGGAAGGAATATAATTTCTCCAGAAATCATATTGTTGCGGGCGCTCTATAATGAAGCTTTCCTGGGGAATATAGTCTACGGCAGCCACATGTGTGATAGATTGCATATCAAAAGGGTTAGCACACTCCAGTGCATGAGGTTCACCCGTAGCAGCCCGCGACTCCGCTCCACTCGTATGCTCCACGCCCGCCATTGGAAGGAGATCACCACACTCTGTCGCATCCAGATAAAACGTTCCGTGCAGCACTCTAAATCCACACTTATGATCAGAGCTATTCGAGGTACGGACAGTTACAGAAGTAATACAGTCCCCATCCGTCTGAACCGCAATAGGCACGGTGTGATAGTATACATGAACGCGCCCCGTATTCAAATAGGGAGCGAGCATATCTTCAAGCACCCGCAGAGCTACCCGTGGTTCATGGGCCAGACGGCTTACCCAACCGTTCCCAGGGTTGAGAATGGGATTATTCCTTGCTTCTTCGGTTAACGGATAGTTCTGACGGTAATAGTCACGCACACGATTACGGAACTCACGGTATGTTGCTGTGCATCCAAATTGTTCGATCCATCGATGCTCATCTGGGGGAACCGCCTGTGAAGTTAACTGCCCCCCTAACCAGTCCGTCTCCTCTGTCACGATGACTCTCATGCCAGCCTTCGCCGCCGCGAGGGCTGCCGATGTCCCCCCCAGACCCCCGCCAATCACAACAATGTCGGTATCAAGCCGTTTTTGCGTCATGGTTCGTTCCCCTTTCATTCTTGTACTAGGACCCGGTCATTTCGAATGCAAGCCGTGCAGCGCCGATGATTCCAGCGCGATTGCCCAACAATGCCCGACTTACTTCCGTTTGAACTCCAAGTTGGTGCAGATGCTTTTCCAGCATGGGCCACCAGACCTCTCCCGCGTCCGCTACTCCTCCGCCTACAATGATCGCCTCAGGATCAAGAGGCACCGAGATATTAGATAGAAGCACAGCTAAATCTGCGGTGTAATCATCCAGCACTTGGATTGCTTCCTGGTTACCGTAAGCAGCCTCTTTCACAATCTCGTTCCCTGAGCGGTACAATTTACCGACGTGTTCCCTACCTCGACGTAACAGGGCGCTCCCCGATACATATTGCTCGGCGCACCCTTTTTTTCCACAATTGCAGGGGTGTCCCCCCGGGAATAGAATACTGTGCCCCCAATCACCGCCACTCCAATGAGTCCCTCTGCACAAGTGGCCATTTTCCATATATGCACCTCCGACACCTGTTCCCAACGTGAGCATCACCAAGCGTCGCTTGCCCTTCCCCGCTCCCTGCCACGCTTCTCCAAGTAAAGCGGCGTTCGCATCATTATCAGCAACCGCTCGTAAAGCCAGTTTTTCTCTAGCCCACGTTACCAAGGATGTACCTTGCCAGCCAGGTAGGTTATCTGTGGCATACACAACTTCGCCGCTCTCCACATTTACTCGGCCAGCAGTAGCAATGCCTAGAGCGCCTACATCTATATGGGCACCGATGCTGGTATCTCCAAAAGAACGCAACAATCCGAGCACAGATTCTGACACCCGCGACAACACCCATTCACGTCCACGGGAAGCGTCCGTATCCAGCCGGATTTCATCAAGCACCGATCCGTCCGGTGCCACTATGGCGGCCTTCACCGATGTGCCCCCAATGTCGATTCCAATGACTCTGTTCACAGCAGCTGCCACCACACCAACCTCCTTGTTGCCCCACATAAAAGCTTACTAGCTCTTTGTACAAACCTTCTATTAGTAGCAATACCTGAATAGCCATTCATATGCACCACAAACACAAGTCATTGAACTGTCAGAGCGCACAGTTTTCAATTCACAACTGAAAAATCTCAATAGCTTCGTTCAATAACGGCCCTCGCTGTTTTTTCCTTCATCTGTTTGGTATGACTCGTGTGCTTGCGAGCAAGCCCTTCGCAGATGAGGTCAATCACGAATAGCTGTGAAATTTTAGCGCCGATTGAACCACCTTCTATCGGCGCTTCCTTGCCTGCGGTCAGCAATACGATATCAGCAATGGAGGTAATGGGTGATTTCGCATAATTCGTAATTGCGATAACAGTTGCACCGTTTTGCTTGGCTTTGTGCAGCATATCGTTCGTATCCAGCGTACTTCCTGATACACTGATGCCGATAGCGACATCACCCGGGTTCATGGATACCGCCATCATCGACTGAATATGTCCGTCTGCCACAGCCTCGGCGCGGCGCCCAATCCGTAAGAAACGATTTTTAGCATCCTGCGCGGAAATTCCCGAAGCGCCTACGCCGAAAAATTGAACATAGCCCGCTTGATCGAGACACGCAATCGCACGACCAAGCTCTGAATGGTCCAGCAGTCCCATACTGGAGTGCAAAATATCGAGCATGTTGTGATACACCGTACGCGTAATATCTTGTTCGTTATCTGGGTCGATGTTCTCCTCGCCCATATCGGTTTTACGATAAGTCTGGTTTTGTGCCAGGGACAGTCGGAAATCCTGATAACCTTTGAAACCAATTTTCCGACAAAAGCGCATCACCGTCGTTTCGCCTGTACCTGCAAAATCCGCCAGCTCCGTCACGGAGAAATATATGATATCTGCGGGATGCTCCAGTACGCATAAGGCGACTTTCTGCTCCGATTTCGTTAATGAAGGATAATACGTGTTAATTCGGTCGTTCATCTCCATAGATGCATTTCACTGCCTTCCTTGCGGCATCGGCAAACCGCTGCGTAATCAATTGGGGTCTGGTAATCGCCGAGCCTACAACCACTGCATGTGCTCCCATTCGGAATGCTTCCTCAACCTGCGCTGGATCATAGATTTTGCCCTCTGCAATTAAAGGAACAGGAACCAGTTCCGACGCTCTCCGAACCAGCTCCAGATCAGGACCCTCAATCTGAGTAGAGTACGGCGTATACCCGGATAACGTGGTGGATACGCAGTCTGCGCCAAGGGAGGCCGCATGAAGCGCCTCCTCCAGTGTCGATATGTCTGCCATGGAAGTGACTCCCTGCTCATGGGCATAATCTAGGAGCCTCTTCAGCTTACATCCCGCTGGGCGCGGTCGTAATGTGGCATCCAGCGCAATGATATCCGCGCCTGCCTCCACCAGTTCCTCCATTTCACGAAGGGTGGGCGTAATGTAAATATCAGAATCATCATAATCCCGCTTAATCAAGCCAATCACTGGTAGCGAAATCGCCTGTTTAATCGCACGTACATCCGATGCGCCATTGGCGCGAATCGCTACAGCTCCACCTTGCTGTGCGGCACACGCCATTTTGACCATAGAATCTGCTCCATGTAACGGTTCTCCTGGTAGCGCCTGACAGGATACGATCAGTCCGTGCTGAACTTTGGATAATACACCTTCCATTCCCATAGGAATCACCCTCTCTTCTCGGCATGATGCCGTACGGTTAATCCGACTTCAAAGGTGCGGTTCCACGGCATGTAGCAATCTGTAATTTCCACGCGGCCTTCCGGCCCGTTCACATATTCATTGAGTGCCTGCTCCAGCCGTCCGCGAATAACCGCAGCTACCGAGCCTCTCGGTCCATCGAGCATAAACTTGGTAAAACCCATCTGCTCCACAATCCCGTTATTCATAGCCGTACGTACCACAGCGCAATAACAGGCATCCTCCGCGTAGCGCAGCGACAGAAAATCCAAATGTTCCTCCGTAGAACCATAGTGGGTATACAGCATAGACTGGGCAATGACGGTGCCCAGCGTGTTAGAACTGGTATTCCAGCCTGCATAACCTGCCAGCTTAAAAAGCAGTCCTTTTTGCTTTAATAGTCTAAGTAGCTTGAGATCTGCGCCGTTGGCGTAGCCCACATCAGCAACTGCAACATTTTGACCTGTATATTGCAGCATATAAGAACCGTACTCAACCAGCTCTACTACATTCCGATGTACATCATATCCGGTCATTGCACGCTGCTGGGATGAAGCCTCTGCCATCGTGTCACCGGGTGTGTTAGCCAACAAAATCAAATCAGCCTCCGTTGCTGAGGAAGCTATCAGCCCACCTGCCGCCATAATCTGATATTTTAAGGTTTCGTAAAAATAGCGATCTTCAAAAAGCGGAACTACGAATGCCCCCTGCAAAGCAGACAATCGGGGATACACCAGTGGGACTACATTATTCATCTTGTTAACCCAACGAGCCAGCAACGTACAACCCACTTCATCTGCCCCCGGGTACATGTATACATTCAAATCCAGCCCAAGCTCAGAAATACGACTTCTTAGCCGCTGCTGATCCTTGGCGGTATAGCCGTAGGGAGCCGAATCATCCTGTGGGATAATCATAAAATCAATGATACCTTCTGCTACGAGATCCAGTGCAACTTCATTAGCCTCCAAATTCACATGGCGACGCCCCAAGTAATCATCCAGTATTTCCATTGGCAAACGCTCGTTTATATCAGCTAATTCGAGCAACTCTTCAGCGGTAGCGATCCCCAGCTCCTGACGATGCTCAATGAAGCCCTTTCGGAATATCTCACGCCCCCAATCGGCATAGTAATCCGGTTCTTCATCAGCCAAAGAGTATTGCGGACAACGCATAATTAGTTGAAATGCATACAGAGTCAGTTGCGGATATAGTTGCTTTAGCCTGCGAAGCCGATTCACTCTATCTCTGACCTGCTCGCTCGACATACCGTGTAGTCGAGAAGGTACGATTCCTCCGTACAGCAACGTATCCATCGCAACAATAGCTCCATCAGCAGTAGCCGCGCGTTCTTCAAGCCATGCCCATAGTCTGGTCGTATCGCCAGGGGTTTTCTTTTGTCCCATCCATTCTAATGGGGGTAGCTCCATTTCCAAGTCTGTACCCTGTGCCAGTAAATAAGGAAATTGATAATTACAGGGCCGCTCATCCAGCGGTATAAAAAGTAATCGGGTGCTTGACTTCACCGTACGTTCCACCTCTCCTGAAAATTACCGTTATCCTAACGGCAAATGATTATTTTCAGGGCAGCTATGCTGCCTTGGTTTCTTAATCCATCGCAAACACTCACAAGATCAGTCGATATTTGCCTTGTTCGTCCTGATCGACATAACCCCACTGCGCGGCAGCACGGATCGCCGGATTGCTACCCAGCCGAGCCTCCGCTTCTAAGCAAGCAGTGATACCGCGTCGCAGTTCTCCTGCGATTTCGTCCGTCAGAGGCGACGGATCTTGCCCGTCAACTGCTTCGCTCGGCGTGCTGCTCTCCCCGGACTGTGCATCGTCCTGTCGCTCGCTGCTGAGCGCAGCTTGACGCAGCACCTGCCACAGGCCCGCGTCCAGCTCGGCACGCTCCAGCCACGGCGCAGCCTGGGACACGAACCCTGCGGCTAGATCATCGGCAGGCACGTTCCGTAGGACGCTCACCGCCTGAAGCAGCCGCTCAAAGTACATATCCAGCGCAGGGATATCGCGCATTTGCAAAGCAAGATCCACGTCCTCATACGCGCTGCCGCCCAGTCGGCTGTTCCTGTTTTGACGACAAAAAAACATCAGTTCATCCGCACGCTCTCCCGCTAACTCCCGCGCAGCCCATTGCCAAGATAGCTCAGGCATATACCGTTCACTGTTCCACATATAGTGGGACATCGTAATGAGCGTTACTTTGGAGCATTCCCACTGATTCATCGGGTTGGCCACCATACCGGTATGTCCGCAGTCTGGTAGCCCGGAATACCGTCCGCGCAGCGGATCAAGGAATAACCGATCATGGTCACAATCATTCACCGGGATGTTATCCCACAGCCACAGCTCATGTCCGAAGAACGCATGATTATTGGCGGCGTGCTCGCGACTAATCTGTGGGGCAAAAACAAAGTACCCCGTCCAGAACACCTTAATCTCCGGATGCAGCCGCTCACGGAAGTCCTTTTTGTATTCGGTATCCCAATACGACCAATATTCCGAAGGACAGACTGTCAGTGTAAACTCAGGCAGCCGTTCAGCCAGCCATGTGTGAACCTTGTTCGTCAAAAAGACATGAGCGTGACCCGAGCGGCCCAACAAATGTCGATTTTCCCCTTTGAGTACATAATCAATATCATCCATTAATACAGAAAAATGACGTACGCCAATCGCAATCACGGCCGCCAGCTTTTCCGTCAATTTAAGGAAATCTTCATCGCTGCCAAAGCTTAGGTCGTTCCCTGGACTGATACAGTAATGAAAATCAATCTCATGCCGTTCACAGGCTTCCTTTAATTCGCGGATCTGGTCAAACGTATCCTCAGGGTACGGCTCTCTCCATAGCTCACGATGATATGGATCATCCTTGGGGGCATACATGAACGTGTTCATCCGATGCGCAGCCATAAAACGGACGGCATCCAGCCGATCCGCGAAACTCCACGGTTTCCCATAGAAGCCCTCAATAATTCCTCTGACCGGGAATGAAGGCTCATCCCGAATAGACATCACCGGCAGAGTACATCGCTCCTGTTCCACTTGAAGCAGGAGATGCAGGGCATCCATGCCGTATTTGAGCCCTCTTTTATTGGAAGCATGGATTTCAATCCGCCCGTCCTTCTGAATGTCCAACCGATATCCGTCTGCAGCAAGCGTTCCGTCATATTCGAGCACCAACTGCACGCTTCCCCGTGTTTCAGTCGGTACACCCGGTCCTGGAGGCACAATAAGCTTGATCGGTCCCTCGGGGTCCAGCACACCTTCATACTCCTGATTCATTGCAAAGCGAGAGGACAGTTCACAGATCAGACGCGGTTCGGAGATAACCAGCCTTTCCCCGCTGTCATACACATCACGAAAATAATATTGTATCTCCTGCGGTGATAATCCTACACCCGAATGAGACCCCATTCCTTTGGACAATTTCATCGCAATCATCTCCTTCCATTCACAGGCTCTTCGTAGCCATGACTACTGGCTTATCCTTTTACCGCTCCCGCCAAACCTTCCATATAGTAGCGCTGTGTAAACAGGAACAATATAATGATCGGCAGTACCGAAATCATTGTGCCTGCAGCAATCCAACCGAAGTTATAGGCAAATTGACCGTTGAGATACGTGAGCGCAGCTGCCAGCGGATATAGCTCCGTATCGTTTAAAATAACGATAGGCCACAGAAAGCTGTTCCAGAACGACATCGCCTCCAACAGAGAAATTACAGCGAGCGCCGGCTTGACCAGCGGAAGCACCAGCTGCCACCAAATTCGAAACTCCGAAGCGCCGTCCATTTTACCGGAATCACGCACATCGGTGGGAATATGAATAAACGTCTGTCGCATTAGAAAAATGTTGAACACGGAGACTGCCCCGGGCAACACCACACCCAAATATGTATTGCCCAGATGGAGCCCTTGAATGGTCAGATAATGCACAATAAATGCGGTGTAGGAAGGAATAATCATCGTGGCAATCAGCAGCGTAAACACCAGATTTTTACCCTTAAAACGAAATACAGCCAAGGGATATCCCGTCAGACTGGCGAGTACCACATTGAGCACAACGCCCAACACCGTAATGATGACCGTATTCAGCATATACTTTGGAAAATTCATGAACTGCCACACCTGAACATAGTTGTCGAAATCGATAAAGGTCGGAAAAATAGCGGGCGGCGTTGAAAAAATGTTACGACCTGGCATGAGGGATACGCTGAGCAGCCATAGGAACGGTCCCATTAAAAAGAGGGCGAGTAGCACTAGAAGCACGTAGATGACCGTCATTCTCAGCATTCGAGCAAGACTGCGCATGATGCGGCTGCTTTCCTTTTTAGGAAGAGATGAGCGTAGCATTTTGTCATCCTTTAGATTCATCAATAGGGATTGACACCGCCTTTCCTATTGAATCGGAATACGATAATACTAAGTACGGCAATCATTGCACCGACAATTAAGCCAAGCGCAGAAGCATATCCAAAATTGAACTGCTCCATGCCCTTTTGAAAAATATACAAGCTGGATGTCAACGTGGCCGTTCCCGGTCCACCCTTGGTTAGTACATATACTTCATCAAATACACGAATAGCTGACATGAGTGATATAAGGGTACAGAACAAAACGTAAGGTCTTAACAGTGGAAGAGTAATATGAACAATCAGACGCCATCGGCTTGCTCCGTCGACTCTAGCGGCTTCGTACAGATCTTGAGGAATATTTTGTAATCCAGCCAGATAGAGCATCATATAATACCCGAGTCCCTTCCACATTGTGATGAACATCAGTACATACAAGGCCAAGTTGCTGTCCGATAACCAGTGTATGTCTTTGCTAATCAAGCCGACCTGCATGAGCAAGTAGTTCACTACGCTGTTATTGCCCAATAGCCAGCTCCAAATTAAGGCTACAGCTACCATCGAAGTCACAACAGGGATGTAGTAGGACGTACGAAATATTTTAATTCCCGGGATACGGCTGTTCACAAGCACGGCCATCAGGATGGAGAAAATTTGGAGAAAGGGGACAATGAGCACGTACAACAATGAGTTCCAAATCGAAATAAGAAAGTTACGGTCCTTAAACGCCGCTTCAAAATTATCCAAGCCGACAAAATGGGTATCTGATATGACAGAGTAGTCTGTCAATGCCAGCGGGATGCTGTAAATAATAGGCCAAAATACAAAGACGGCAAGCAATAACAGTCCTGGCGTCATAAAGTCCCAGGCCGTAAAGGACGCCGACCTTAACCATGTGATCATGCTGCATCACCACCTGATTTTGATAAATGAACAGGGGAGTATTCATTTACTCCCCTGTCAAACCTATTGCTTTAAAATATCGTTCACTTCCTGCTCCAGGGCAGTAAGCGTCTGCTTCGTATCCGTGCCGTTCAATACAATATTTTGCAAAGCTCGCGCGATGGCACTGTTCACATCTTTGGCATTAGGCACACCGACCATATAATCTGTCGCCTTATCCAAGCTTTGCGCGGATACTACCTTGGCTTGTGCTTCTAATGATTTATCAGACTGAGTAAAATATGGATCTTTAATGGAGTCTTTCGTGGAAGGTAGTGTATTCGCCGCTTTAGAAAAAGCTGTTTGACTCTCTGCGTTTGTCAAGAAAACAGCAAATTTCACTGCTTCGTCCACATGTGCAGACTTAGCAGGTACGACCAGGTCCATGGAGTTGGAGAGCCGCACATCAGCTTTACCAGTTGGGACAGGAACAGCAATTGTGTTCTTATAAACATCCGGCGCTGCCGTTTTGATAAAATTGATGAACGTCGGGCCTGCCAGCTCGAAGGCAACCTGCTCGCCGGCATAATATTTCACTTGTTGTGAGAAGTCAGCGTCTTCCTTGAGTACAACGCCATCTTCCATCTGTTTTTTTAGCTTATCAATCATGGTGACTGCTTCTGGTGTATTGAACGCCGCTGATGTCTTTTCTTTATTTAGAATGGGAATGCCGTCCACAGCGAAAAGCTTGGATACAAGTTGCTGAGCATAGCCTGCTTTGCCAATTTTTCTATTGATCTGACGGCCCCACTCAGACAATTCCTCCCGGGTTTTGGGCGGATGAGCAGGGTCCAGTCCGGCGGCTTTGACCAGCTTTGTATTCATGTAAAGCACTTCTGTACCGGTATACCAGGGTAGCGCATAAGCTTTACCGTTAATGACTGTGGAATTATAAATACCCTCGAAATAAGCAGCCTTTTCCTCAGGCGATAAATGCTCATTCATATCAACAACAGCACCCTTGGAGCCCATTTGGCTAGCAAATTCTGTATTGAGATTGACTACATCCGGACTGCTGTTACTAGCGATACTTGTCAACAGCTTGTTGGTTACCGCATCATAAGGGTAATCCTTCCAGTCAATTTTGACATTGGGGTTCTTCTGCTCATAATCGGCAATCACCCGATTGAAATACGGGGTAAATGTAGGTTGTAGTGCAATGGTCCAAAATTGCAGTGTTACTTTCCCTCCGTCAACCTTTTCCGACTTTGATCCTCCACCACCGCAGCTGCTCAGCAGTACAACCAGCGCCAGCATAGATACAAGCAACCGTAACCTGCCTTTCGCTTTCTTTGTCACATGGTGACCCCCTTGTTCTTAGTTGATTAAGGCAAATTATAGCAGAAATGCCGCTAAAGAAGGAACGTTTTTTCAATAAAATAAATTTAGAAGGAATAATTTTTCTTTTATTGGATACAAAAAAGACGCCTCTTCAGCAGAGACGCCATTTTCCTAAATCAACCCGCAAGGGGTTCACATCTATTAATAGTATGGGGCCATGAAAACGTACACCAGTACCCCAGTCAAGCTCACATATAGCCAAATTGGCATCGTCCAGCGCGCAATCTTACGATGTTTTGCTACCTGCATCGTCCATCCCCATACAACTGTGAACAGTGCCAGCGGTACAATAATCGCAGCCAGTATGCTATGCGAAATCAACAGCGTAAAGTAGATCGGCCGAAGGATACCCACCCCACCATATTTTGCAGTTTCCGGCGAAATGTAGTGAAAGGTCAGATAGGAAAATAAAAATAAAACGGTACTGGCGAAGGCCAGCAAAACAAAGGTTTTATGAAGCTTAATGTTCTTTTTGAAAATAGCAACCAGTGCAGCCACCAGAAAAATAAATGTGAAGCTGTTAAAAATCGCATTCAGCCTTGGGAAAATAGTGAGATCAAAACTCACACTACCCTGGTATCCGATCGGCGAAAAGAACAGCAGCAAAATAATCACGTTGGCTATAATGGAAACGGTGATAATCAAGGCTGTAAAATTACGATTGCTCGTTGGAACGTACTGCTTGTCCTCACTCGCTTTATTCATCATGAGCGTCTCCTTCGTTAAATTCAGGTTTTCGTTACTGTTGTAGTCATAACCATAATATATTATATAGAACTCATGGACAGCCTGTGAAGTGACAACAGTATGAACAATTTCACAGCCATCTGTCAGAAAATATGCTTCAACATTTGAAATAGCCCTTTACTTCCCTATATCAACGGTAGAATGCATTGATTTTACAAGCTTTATGCACACATAAAAAACACCGGGAAGGTCTGATTACCCGCTCCGGTGTTGTGTCGGTTATGCAATTAAGCAGCCTTGATGATCCATATTCATTGCTGCCATACGTCACTGTATTCCTGATGGCGCTTGAACAGAGCAAGCGCGTACGAGCAAGCAGGGATAACCTTTTTATGCTGATTCCTTGCCATATCAACCACTCTGTCGATGAGCTCCTTGCCGATTTTTTGACCCCGTAACTGCTCGGATACAAATGTATGGTCAATGACCAATGAGTGGTCATCTATGGATTTATAGCCTACTTCTGCAACTACCTGTCCATCATCCACCATGACTACTGCATGGTCCTCCTCGCGAATTTGTCTCATGAAACCAATCTCCTTTCTGACTGAAGAAAATCCCGTTACAACTCCATGCTAACGAATTACTGCAATCACTTCATGCCGACGCTAGATATCCTTATCATTCCCCTATTTAGGAATCAGCGAAACATTACATACGAGGATTTTGCAAAAATCCCATAAGCGACTTCCAATGAACAAGATATAGATCGAAATGGTTTAGTTCGTCTATATCTTGCACTTCGGAGCGACTGGAATCGAATTTTTCAAAATCCTGACACATAAAATAGGATCTATCGTCGACACTATATTTATTCCAATTAAGGCAAGGGAGGTGTTGCGTTGCGTACAGAAATAAAACCTGTCATCCCGTTTGAGCCAGAACTGAGCGAAAAAGTACCTGTAGATACGGGCCTTTGGCGTTATGAAATAAAATGGGACGGTACGAGAATTTTGACGTATCACGACCAGGGCAGCACACGCCTGTTTAACCGCAAGCAGCATGAACGAACGCTTTTATACCCGGAGCTTGCTTTCTTCCCCTCCTACTGTAAGGCTGATTCGGTCATATTGGACGGGGAAATGATCGCACTCGGTGCCGACGGTAAGCCATCGTTCCATGAAATTATGCGACGGGATCTGATTCGTCGGACGGATCGAATTCAGTCAGCCTATGAAGCTGTACCCGCTACTTACATGTTGTTTGATATTGTTTATCTGAACGGGGAGTGGGTTCATCTTAAACCGTTACAGGAAAGGCTTGAACTGCTGCACCAGATCATCATACCGAATGAACGGATTCAACTGGCTCCCGCTCATCCTGATGGACAAGCTCTATTTCAGGTCATGTGCAGCCAAGGAATGGAAGGCATTGTGTGTAAAAAGCTGGATAGTCCGTACACATTGGGCGGAAAGGACGGACGATGGCTCAAGGTCAAAAATTATGGCGATATCATTGCCGTTATCGGTGGCTATACCCTAAACGGAGGCATTATCAATGCTGTGTTGCTGGGCCAATATGATAAACAAGGAATGCTGCGCTATATCGGGCATGTGGGGACGGGTAAGCTGACTCGGGAAGATTGGCGTCAGCTTACCGAGCGCCTGCTACCACATATCATATCGGAGCGACCTTTTAGCAATAAACCGGATCGGCATCAAGACGCATTTTGGGTGAAACCCATGTATACCGCCAAGGTTCAATATAGTGAATGGCGGTGGCAAGAAGGACGTACCCTGCGTCAGCCCTCCATACAAGCCTTTGTGAATCAGGGCCCCGATCAGTGTATCGGCCCCTGGATGTGACGTTTTACAGATATATTTTCAAAAAAATGCGGAACAAAGTTTGTATAAATCATTGCAACCAGTGGTTAATTAAATTACAGTTAACTAATTAACTACATCGAGGTGGATCGCATGTTCTTTTTTTTGGACTCCGAAATTCGTCAACTGGCCTATAATCTCTTTCCAGGTGGCAATAAACCGATTGGTGTTTTGGTAGATTTATTTTCCATAACGTATGAAATACGTAAAAACATGGAAAAACGTTCGCGTGAATTTGGTCTGTCCTACGGGCAATATATCGCGCTTTGTGTACTTTCAGCGCAAAGAGATGAAATGTCATCTCCTTCTGCTTTGGCTGAAAAGATGGGGGTAAGCCGGGCAGCAATCAGTTCTATGGTTATTTCTCTCGAACAAGAGGGATTCATTAATAAATATGACGATCCCAATGACAAGCGGGGAGTGTTCGTGTCCCTGAACGATAAAGGAAGAAGTAAAATTCAACAGATGGACCCCTTTTTCGTAGGGCTGGCTTCACGTCTGATGTCAGACTTTAGTGAGTCGGAAATCTGTCAGTTCCAAACCTATTTGTCACGCGTACGTTCTGCGTTTGAAGATGTCAAAGGTTCGCGTCTAACCGACTCCAGAGAGGAGAGAGAAAAATGGTGCGAAGACTGAGACAAAAACTGTTCGTCAAACTTGCCCGCATATCGGCTGGCAGAATGGTAGCTGCGTCCGATTTCAAACCTTCGCATTCTCCCAAAGTACATCGGAAAGAAAGGATCATTCCCACCTCTGTTGGTGACTCCAGGGTGATTGTATATGAACCTTCTCACCGGTCTGCTGATCCACTCCCTGTATTTGTAAATTTCCATGGCAGCGGCTTTGTAATGGGCAGCGCCGAAATGGATGATCCCTGGTGTCCGGTCATTACTGAACGTGCGAATTGCGTTGTCGTTAATGTCGATTATCGCTTGGCCCCGGAGTATAAATTCCCTATCCCGCTACAGGAAAGCTATGATGTAACCCAATGGTTGTACGAGCATCCTGATGTGCTCAACGTAGATCCTCAACGCATTGCGGTCGGGGGACACAGTGCAGGTGGTAATCTAGCGGCAGCGCTGTGTCTTATGGCCCGGGATCGCAAGGAATTTCCGATTGTATATCAGGTACTGGATTACCCACCATTAGATATTGCTACAGATCCCAAATTGAAGCCCCAATTCGAGAAAGCGATTCCGCCACGAGTAGCAAAAATCTTTAATGAAAGTTATCTGCACTCACCAGAGGAGGCGCGGAATCCGTTAGTTTCCCCCCTTTTTGCAGAATCACTACATAATCTCCCTCCTGCTTTGATCATAACCGCGGAGTTGGACTCCTTGGCTGACGAAGCCGAGTTGTACGCCAAACGGCTGATTGAAGCAGATGTGCCCGTGACGTATAAAAAATACATGGGTGCCGCACATGCATTTACCCATAGCGGCGATCTCGCTGTAGCTGAAAACGCCTGGCACCTGATGAGCGATCAGTTGAAATTGGCATTTGAATTCCGCATCGGAGACGTCCTGGCAGAACTGAAGAAATAGAAATAAGCCTCCTGCTTCCACTGCCATTATGCAGGGGTTCAGGAGGCTTATTTTTTATCCTTACAAACTGTTAAAAGCGTCAGTCAATACAGGCACAATTTGCGATTTTCGCGATACAACGCCTTTTAGAACAGCCTTGTTGTCATCCAACTGTACATTATAGGCTTTCTCAACCGCTTGTGCTTGGCTTCCCAGGGCAATACCAATGGAATCACTGTTCACAATGTCTGTTACAACGAACAGGAACAGATCGAGATTTTTGGCCTCAATGGTTTGGGATAATGCAACTTCTAGGTCAGCTTGACGCGATAGCACATCGTTGACGTCTACTGCGTTCACTTGAGCAATTTCCACTTTGCGACCATTCATCTGAAATTCTTTGGCATCCAGACTTACTAACTGTTCAATGGTGTGACCACTCAAATCAGCCCCCGCTTTAAGCAAGTCAAATCCGTAACGATCTGCATCCACACCAGCAATTTCAGCCAGTTCACGAGCAGCAGCTACGTCTTGATCCGTGCAGGTTGGGGATTTGAACAACAGGGAATCGGAAATAATCGCGGACAACATTAGACCTGCGATTTCTTTCGGAATCGCTACACCATTTTCCTTGTAGAGCTTGTTCAAAATGGTGGCTGTGCAACCCACTGGCTCAGCGCGGAAGTATAACGGCTGGCTTGTTTCAAAGTTAGCGATCCGGTGATGGTCGATGACTTCAGTTACACGTACCTTGTCAATATCAGCGGCGCTTTGCTGGCGCTCATTATGATCGACCAGAATGACGTTGTCCGTTTCAGCAGCAACCTGCTCAACTAGACGTGGCGCGCTCACTTTGAAATAATCCAGTGCATACTGCGTTTCCCCGTTCACCTCGCCCAGACGAACCGGCTCTACGTCCGCACCCAGTTTGGTTTTTAAGTCTGCATAAGCAATAGCTGAGCAAATGGTATCCGTATCCGGATTTTTATGCCCGAAAATCAATGTTTTTGCCAACATAATCGACTCCTTTGCCTTAGGCATTTTACATGATTGTGAAACCTCAACAATTCCAATGCAGATTATATCATTAAATCTCGCATTCTCCCATTCCCCTTCGAGTGTTTTCAAAAATAATCTAGTAAATTCATAACATTTCCATGGAATCTATATGTGATGTTACCCTTATTTTTTCTAAAAATATAAAAAACATATAGTAATATATCCCACCAATATGGTAAGATATGCCTCAAAACTGGCAAGTTAGTCACCAGTGGTCAATTCTATTATTTTAGATATTAAGGGAGGCGTGAGAACAACGGCAGTGGCTTCAAATCCTAGTATGTAGACATATCATATTTTGATTGAAAAGAGGGAAATCTTTGAAAAAGCCGATCATTTTGCAAAAAATACCTGTCGTATCACTCGCTCTTGCCTTGACGGTAAGCTTGTCTCTGCCGTCTGTCAGTTCTGCTGCTACCGCAGATCTGCAAATCAACTCATTTTTGGAAGCTCAGCAAGCATTGACTATTGAGACGGCTCCGGCCTTCATTTCGCCAGAGCTAAGCACAGATTCTTCCCGCCAGGTCAGAGTCATCGTACAGCTTGATGGTGAGCCCTTAGCCGTGGACAAATATGCGGCACGTTCAGGCTTCCAAGCTTTCACAGCTCAATCTGAGCAAAAAGCGGAATCCGCGATTGCCACCGAGCAAACTACGTTCGTAGACCAAGCCGCTGAGCATGGTATTTCTCTTCAGGTGAATTACCAGTACAACACGGTGCTTAACGGCTTGGAGGTCACACTACCAGCCAATAAGATTCCAGAACTGGCTAAACTGCCAGGTGTAAAATCCATTCATGAAAACAAAACGTATTATTCCATCCCCGTACAGGACCCGCCAACACTTACAGCCAGTGAAGCCACTTATGATAACGCACCGCTGGACCAGATTGGTGTTCCTGGAGCCTGGGCCAAAGGATTGAATGGCGAGGGAATCAAGGTCGGGGTTATTGATACTGGTATCGATTATGAGCATCCGGATTTGAAAGAAGCCTATAAAGGCGGATATGACTCTTTTGAACAAGACAACGACCCTTACGAGGAACCGTTCCTTGAAAAAGAAAATGACCCATACGGCACAGGTTTTAGCGGAACGACACATGGTACTCACGTCTCCGGCACAATTGCCGGTAAAGCCGCAAATAAATCCTCGGATATTGTGCAAAAGGGTATTGCCTATAAATCGGACTTATACGTGTATAAAGTGCTTGGACGCAATACCAAGACGGGACGCTCCTCCGGTTCCTCCGCACAGGTCATTGATGGCATTGAACGCGCTGTCAAAGATGGTATGAACGTCATTAACCTGTCGCTGGGCTCGGATTCCGAAAAGGATCCGAACTCCCCCGACTCCATTGCTATTAATAATGCTGTACTTTCCGGCGTAGTCGCGGTCATAGCGAATGGTAATGCGGCACAGGAAGGCCCCTATTTTTATTCCATGGGTTCTCCCGCAACATCACAGTTGGCGATTTCCGTCGGTGCAGCCACTTCGCCGAGCAAAAGCTTCTCGGGTACAGCTTCGGTCACCCGTGACTCCTATTGGGAGGCTAACGGTGAATTGAAAAAGACCGTAACTGATGATGCTTATGTACATTATGATTTTAATTTGATGGGCTGGGAGACAGGCAGAGAAGACTTTGCCTCCATTTTGGGAACTGCCCCTTATGAGCTCGTATATGCGAATCTGGGACAACCTGATGATTTTGAAGGGAAAGACGTAGCAGGAAAAATCGTCCTCGTTTCACGCGGCAACTTGGCATTCGTGGATAAAATCGCAAATGCGAAAAAAAACGGTGCGAAGGCTGTTATCGTTTTTAATGGACAAGCAAAAACGAGTGATACCACGCAGGCAGATTTAACAGCCTCTATTTCAGACTTAGACAATTATGTGAACGTTAACCTAGGCGATAGCTTTGACTTTATTCCCACCTTTGACATGAAAGGTAAGGAAGGTCGTGCGCTGGCTAAACAAATCGTAGACAACGCGGGAGAGAAGTTCTCCGTTTCCTTTGGAGCAGATTATATTCGTACAGATAATGCAGGCAATACGATGGCCGGATTTAGCTCCCGCGGACCGAACGGAGATGAACTGCTTAGCATCAAACCAGACGTGAGCGCACCGGGGGTTGGCATTTTGTCAACCTACCCCGCCTTCGCCAAGTTCTATCCAGATGCATCTTATGAGCAAGCTTACAGTCGTAGCAACGGTACAAGTATGGCGTCTCCGCATGTGGCTGGACTTGCTGTGCTGCTGAAGCAACAGCATCCAAACTGGACACCGTTTGATATCCGCGCTGCGCTCGCCAACACTTCGGTTACACTCTTCAATGAGGATAAAATCCAATATGATGTGTATTCCCAAGGTGCAGGCCTAGTAAACATCGCTAATGCGATTCAGACTCCCGCTCTGCTGGAAACTGTTGAAAAGATCACGATTCTCGACAAGAACTTTAATCGGCAGGAGGTTGTGAATTACAATCCTTCCGCCAGCTTCGGGGTGTTACGACCTGGTAGTGATGCGAAGCAGATTCAGCTTCAACTCAAAAACCTGTCCACTAACTCTGTACAGTATGAGGCGAGCTATATTTTACATGATATTGTAACCTCAGATCCCAAGAAGCCAATCTCCACGCCAGATGTAAGCAACCTTTCCGTTCAGTTGCAAGGTATCGGCGCGAATGGAGCTATCTCAGCAGAACCCGGTAAATCGCAACCGTTCTTCCTGTCTGTACAACCAAATTCGGGTGCAGCCACAGGTGTATATGAAGGGGAGGTTATTCTAAAAAGCGCCGGACTGCCAACACTTCATCTGCCGTTCGTCGTTCATGTCGGCAAAGAAAATCCTACAACTGGCTTTGGCTTGCAGGACTTGAGTGTCACCAACCCAATTATTTATCCGAGTCGTACAGGTGCTCAACGCTCAACAGATTTGGCATTCCGCCTGACTACGGATAAAACGAACCTGATCGCGCTCTATGTGTACGGCGTAGATGACAAGTTAATCGGTCTGATCGATGGAATTACGACCTCCAAGGAACAAGGTGACAATGCACGCCTCAAACAAGGCGTCTACTCCTTCAAGGGCATTGACGGAAGTTACGCCGAATTAGATGACAATGGAAAATCTGTTTTGGATGCTAACGGTCAGCCCGTGATTCAGCATTTGAAGGACGGCGTATACAAGCTGGAAGTCAGCGCTCCGGAGTTGAATGCAAAAGGCGAAGTCGAGAGCACTACTAAAGGTCCTAAACTCTTCACCGCCACTAAAGCTATCCGTGTGGATAATAGCGCCGCATCCAGCGGTAGTGTTGGAGGCGGCGGTGGTGGAGGTGGCGGCAGAAGCAATACTACACCTTCTGCTGCAACGAACACATCCACTCCTGTCTCTACATCTGCACCTTCACTTCAAAGCGTTGTGAAACAAGGGCAGGCTGTTAAAACTGTCACTACAGCCGTTGCATTGAACAATAATGTACAGTCGCTGACAGTAACCGATGCAGATTTACAGGGTGCCGTTACAGCAGCAGGTTCCAGCCCGACAGCTATTGTACTGTCGGCTACTAGCCAAGCAGGCCAAACGACGAAAGCATCGCTCACTTCCACACAACTGGTAACGTTGGGCAAGGCTGCAGCAGGAAGCAGCTTGATTGTAAGCAATACAGGCTCTTCTCTGGCTTTGCCAGTATCCGCTCTGAAAAATGTTCCTGCTGGTGCAGGCATTGAAGTGATAATCAGCAGCCAGAGAGAGGCGAGTGGCACTTTTACAAGTAAGCTGAAAGGCTCCAATGTGATCGGCACCCCGGTAGGGTTTGAAGCTAATGTTGTCACTGGTGGCAAGAGTCAATCGCTCAAAGTTGCTCCAGGACAGTTCATAAGCAGATCCTTTACCGTACCTGGTCAAATTGATTCCAATACAGCCGGTGTACTTTATACGGCAAACGGAAATGTCTATCCCGTTCCATCCGTCTTCACCAAGCAGGCTGATGGATCTACCGTCGTCAAGGTAAGCCGACCGGGCTTCTCGACGTATGCAGCGGCGACACGTCCCGTTAGCTTTGAAGATATTTCATCGTCGTATGCCCAATCCGAAATTCAATCGCTGGCGAACAAGTTGCTGATCAATGGCACGACCGACACGACTTTCTCACCGAAGAAGAAAGTGACACGTGCAGAATTTGCAGCCCTGGTAACTCGGGCACTCGGCCTGACACCGGGTACTGCTGCACCATTCAGTGATATCCCGGCAGGTAGTTGGTACTCCGGCGATGTAGCAGCCGCTTATGAAGCTGGTTTGATTACGGGTCGCAGCAGCGACAAGTTTGATCCGAACGCTAATATCAGTCGTCAAGAAATTGCTGTCGTGCTGGGTAAAGCTGTAGATCTGCTTCAAATCAAAGCAGCAGTCGATGGCCCTGCACGTACACCGTACCATGATGCTTCATCCTTTGCAGGCTATGCCAAGGACAGTATTGAAAAAGTAAGTGCAGCAGGTATCATCAACGGAGAAGCGATTAAAGGCTCCTCCTACTTCCAGCCGAATGCACCTACAACCCGTGAGGCATCTGCCAAGGTGCTGCATGTGCTTTTACAGAAAGCTTCGCTGATTAACTAACAATAGAAAAGCCTCCCGAGCCGTGTTATAACCAAAGCTGCGGTTCGGGGGGCTATTTTTATGTTACGCCATAATCTTAAATACTATACTGTTCCCGCTAAAGGTAACGTTACTTTGAATACACTTCCCGTTCCCGGTGTGCTTTCGGCCGTAATGTTCCCGCCGTGTGCTTCTACGATAGACTGTGTAATGGCCAGACCAAGACCCGCCCCGCCTGAGCTACGTGTACGCGATTCATCTCCACGATAAAAACGCTCAAATATCCGCTCCAGCTGATCTTTACTCATGCCTGGTCCGTTATCACGAATTTGGATATCCACCAACTTCTTCCCTGCAGACAGGTTTACCTGGATCACACCTCTTTCCAAATCGGTATGCTGAACAGCATTGTGAAACAAGTTGAGCACTACCTGCTTGATTTTATCCCCCTCTGCCAATATCCGTATACCTGCCGTCATATCAAAAACCACTTTACGTGTACCTGCCAGCATAAGGAGCTGCGGTTTCATTTCCAGCAGCAACGCATCTAGTGATATGTCTTCCAGCTTCAACTCCGGTGTTCGATCCAGCTTAGCCAACAATAGTAAATCAGAGACAAGTTTATTCATCCGCTTGGATTCACCATACATACTTTCTAGTGCCGACAGAAGCTGCTTCGGATTAGATGCCGCCCCACGAAGCAGCACTTCCAAGAAGCCGTGAATAGACGTGAGCGGGGTGCGCAGTTCATGGGAAGCATCCGCAATAAATCGTCTCATCTGCATCTGCAATTCTCGTTCGGCAGCAAAAGAATGCTCCAGCCGTTCCAGCATCCCGTTAAATGAAACCGCCAAACGATCCACCTCATACTGCCCTTGCTCTGCGTCAAAGCGTTCGGCCAGATTGCCCGCATCAATACGTTTGACTGCCTCGACCATCCTGGAAAGGGGCACCAACGTGCGGCGCAGCACAGGAAGCATAAGCGCCAACCCAATCGCAAGCGCAATCAGAGACAATAAAATAAAGGTGCGGAGCTGGTTAATCAATTGCTCTTGCATAGAAGTCGTGGATACGCCCATTTGAAGTAAACCGGACGAACGGTCAGGTGGACCGAGCGGACGGAATACAACCAGTTGCTCTTTCCCCTGAGCATCCGTGATTAATTGATAGCCGTGACGCATGCGTTTGCTCTGCTGCATTGCATGATATTGCTCAGTGGTGAGACGTGGCGGCTTAAGTCCGTTTTCGTTGGACAAGCTCTGGAAAGTGCCGTCTGTATCTATAGAAGCGAGCGACATATCCGGCCAAAACAAAAACGGCCCCGGTCGATTATTCCTCCGATTGGTTTGTTCTTGGGGAGCGGTTACCCCACTCTGCTCCTGCGAATCCTTAATCAATAAATCGGCAGGAATTGAATTCAACTGCGTATCCATAGCTTCTGCCCGACTGCGATACAGAAAATCTTTCATCAGAAAATATTGTAGAAAACCAATCAATACGAGCAGCAAAGCCAAAATGAGTAACGTTCTGGCCAAAAGCTGGGACCGGAGAGAACGAAGTGCATATTTTCTCCGACTTTTCCCGCCCGCCTTCATAGCAGATCCACCCGGTAGCCCACACCGCGCAGCGTACGAATGACCCGGTGCTCCTTGTCTTTGAGTTTTTCACGTAAGGAGCGAATGTACACCTCAACAATATTATCCTCGCCCCCAAAATCGTACCCCCATACCCGGTCCAGAATACGACTTTTACTCAGCACAATCCCGTGATTAAGCACCAGAAACTTCAATAGTTCATATTCGGTAGGCGACAGCTCCAGCACCTGACTCTGATAACGAATTTCCTTGCGTCGATCATCCACTTGAAAGGGGCCGTGAACAACCTCCCCCAGCAGATCGGGGAACTGATTGCGCAAGCGTGCTTCAATGCGAGCCAGCAGCTCATTAAAACTGAAGGGCTTTACGACATAATCATCCGCGCCGAGTTTTAATCCCTTTACCCGATCGTCTACATCATCCTTGGCGGTCAGCATAATGACCGCGATGTTATCCTCCGTCTCCTTGAGACTTTGGCACACCTCAAAACCGTTCATTTCCGGCATCATCACATCCAGCACCGCTACATGCGGACGAAACTCTCTTGCCAAATCGAGCGCTTTACTCCCGTTCTCGGCGGTTCTGACTTCATATCCTTCATTAATCAGTCCAAGCTCTAAAAATTGCAAAATATGAGGCTCATCATCTGCCAGCATAATTTTAACTCCGTGTATTGGATTCATTATTAATCTTCCCTTTCATGTTGCCGCATTTTTCTCATAAAAAAGTCAGTTCATTTTTTACCTGTATCTAATATACCTGAATCCTGTCGCAAAAAAAGTACCTCTGCTCAGCTTTCAGCTAACGTTCAGGGAGCGCTCAGAACCCATTAAGGTACGTATGGCATGATAATAGCAAGCCGGTAGTTCACCGGGCCAAGATCAGAAGCGACTGGTCATTCCGCAGTCCTGAAGATAGCGGCTAGAACAACGGAATAAATACAAAGAATTTTCACAGGGAGTGGAATGAACATGATTAAGAAATGGTTTAAGACCAGGGCGGACATCCCCCTGATCATCATTATGCTGATATCCGCATTTTTGAACGGATACAACATCTGGCAAGACAAATATGTAAACACCTATTACACGACGGCCGTAGCAAGCATGCTACAGAGCTTTCACAACTTCTTTTTCGCCTCACTTGATTCTGCTGGATCGGTAACGGTAGACAAACCGCCTGTGGTTTTCTGGATTCAGACACTGAGCGCCTATATATTCGGGCTTCACGGATGGAGCGTTATCTTGCCACAGGCGCTGGCTCAGGTCGGATCAGTCTTGCTCGTTTACTTACTCGTCAAACCGAGCTTTGGTACGATGGCCGCACGATTGGCCGCCTTCGCTATGGCAACGACACCGATAGCCGTAGCGGTTAGCCGCACGAATAACATCGATGCTATGTTGGTTTTCACACTGTTGCTCGCAACATGGCTATTGTTCAGAGGCATTAGAAATAGCAAAACCGGGCTGATCCTTGCTGCTTTCGCAGTCGTAGGCATCGCCTTTAACGAAAAAATGTTGCAAGCCTATATGATCGTTCCCGCATTGGGTCTGTTCTATCTGTTGGCCTCCAAGTTTAACTGGAAGCGAAAAGCAGTAACACTGGTAGGATCAGCAGTTGTCCTCCTGATCGTATCGCTCTCCTGGGCAGTCGTAGTGGACTCCACTCCGGCAGATGAACGCCCTTATATGGGGAGTAGCGGTACGAACTCTGTGCTGAATTTGGCCTTTGGTTATAACGGCCTGTCCCGTCTGACAGGAGATCAGGGTACAGGTGGCAATCGTGGCGGTGAACGCACGGATCGGAACAATAACGCTACAACGAATAGCAGCGATACGAACACAGATCAAGCTCAGACGACTACAACATCGGACAGCACTACCACTACGGATGACTCTGGTGCCAACAACATGGCAGCAGGCGGATTCGGTGCAGGTGGTCAAATGCCACCGGGTGGATTTGGCGGCAACGGACAAGGTGGTCCTGGAGACGGGCAAAATGGCCAGGGTGGTCCAGGCGGTGGACCGGGAGGAAATTCCGGTGGCGGCATGTTCGGCACTGGCGAAAAAGGACCTTTGCGGTTGTTCCAATCTTCCCTGTCAGGTCAAGCCAGCTGGCTGCTTCCATTCGCATTGATTGCTTCCATCGGTCTGCTTGCAAGCATTCGACGTCGTAATATCACACAAAAACACAAAGAGGTCATCTTCTGGCTTGCCTGGTTGATTCCCGTAGCTGCGTTTTTCAGCGTAGCAGGATTCTTTCATCATTATTACCTGATTATGCTCGCGCCACCAATTGCAGCGCTCTTTGGAGCAGGATTCGTAGAATTGTGGAAGCAGTATCGTGAGCGTTCCAACTGGCTCTCCTGGCTGTTACCCGCAGCAGTATTGGCAACCTCGGTATTTAGCTGGTTTGTTTTGCAAAATTACAACGATACCATTGGCAGCGGCTGGTCCATCGCGGTATTGATCCTAGGGATCATCGGCACGGTGCTGCTGATAGTAGCACGAATGAAATCTGAGAAGTTCACAAGATTCGCCATCATTGCAAGTGTACTCGCTATGTTTATCGGTCCTGCATACTGGGCATTGACACCGATCATCTACGGGGGGAACAGCATGATTCCACAAGCCGGACCCACTCAATTTGGCGGTGGTGGTGGCGGAATGCCGGGCGGCAATGATCGCAATAGAGGTCAGAGCGCCAATGGACAACAAGCCGAAGGAACTCAAACGAATAACCAGACCAATAATGCAGAGAATTCCAGTCCTGATGGAAATACTTCAAGCACACAAACAAGTACAGACACGGAACAAAAATCTTCTACCCGTTCCAGAGGAATGGGGGGACCCAACGGTAGCCAAAGTTTAGATCAAAAAACGTTGAGCTACTTGCAAAAAAACAACACAGGTGAAACCTACCTTTTCGCAGCAAGTAATTATTCAACGGCTGCTCCTTACCTGGTCGAGGCCGGACAAAAAGTAATTATTATGAACGGTTTTGTATCTTCCGATCCAGTCTATACCGTCGATAAAATCAAGGCGCTGGTCGAAAGCGGCCAAGTGAAGTACTTCATGATTTCTGGTGGAGGTGGCGGACCAGACGGCGGTAACTCTGAAGTCACTGCATGGATCAAAGAACACGGCAAAGTGATTCCTACAGATGAATGGAAAACAACAACAGGCGAAACAAGTACAGACGTTAAAGTAACCGAGAGCGGAAGCGACACCACGAACAGCAATGCGAACGCCCAGGATGGTCAAGGTGGCCCTGGCGGAGACGAACGTGGCGGAAGCGGTACTTTATACGAAATCACATTATAAATGAGGAGGAACTACGAATGAGTGAACCCATCCGTTATTCCATTGTTATTCCGATGTACAACGAGGAAGCCGTTATTACGGAAACCTACCGGAGGCTGAAACAAGTTATGGGCTCGATGGGTGAGCCCTACGAGCTGATCTTCGTAAATGATGGAAGTTCGGACCGCAGCGTCCAATTGATCAAGGAATTCAGTCTCAGAGATGACACCATTGTATTGATTGATTTCTCTCGCAATTTTGGTCATCAGCTAGCGATTACTGCCGGGATGGATTATGCGGTGGGGGAGGCGGTCGTCGTCATTGACGCCGACCTCCAGGACCCGCCGGAACTGATTGTTGAGATGGCTAACAAGTGGAAGGAAGGCTATGAAGTGGTCTACGCCAAACGACTCAAACGCAATGGCGAGACTCGCTTCAAGAAATGGTCTGCCAGCCTCTTCTACCGTGTACTTAAAGCATCAACGGATATTAATATCCCGGTCGACACCGGGGACTTCCGCCTAATGGATCGCAAGGTCATAGAAGAATTGAAACGGCTACCGGAAAATAACCGATTCGTTCGTGGACTGGTCAGCTGGATCGGTTTCAAACAAACTGCTGTAGAATATGAGCGCGACGAGCGGCTCGCAGGCGAAACCAAATATCCGTTGAAACGAATGATCAAGCTCAGTCTGGACGGGATCACATCCTTTTCGATTAAACCGCTCAAGCTGGCAGGGTATATCGGTGCACTTCTATCCATGTCCGGCTTCCTGTATCTGATGTACGTACTGTTTCTCAACTTTTTCACCGACTCCTATGTGATGAAGGGCTGGTCGTCTATGATTAGCATCAGCCTGATCTTCGACGGGGTGATCCTGATCATTCTCGGTATTATGGGTGAATATGTTGGACGCATTTATGACGAAACCAAAGCACGTCCGCTTTACATTGTCCGTGAGCATCTGGGTGGACAATACGAAAACGGTCCGACGCATGCTATGAAAGTCCCTGAACCCCGTGACTCCCTGTACATGAAAGGAGCCCGTGAGAGCCTGATTTCGACAGGACGCACAGTGCGCGGCAACAGTGCGGTATATACCGGACCCAAATCCGGTCATGGAGCCTAACCCATGAAAAGTCGCATGGCCCAGCTGCTTCCTATGATCCGATTTGGCATCGTAGGTCTGGTGAATACGGGTGTAGATTATATCATTTTTATGCTGCTGGCTTGGGGCGGAGTGCCGGTCATTGTAGCGCAGGTCATTTCGTACAGCTGCGGCACAGCCAACAGTTATATTTTGAACAGCAAATGGACATTCAACAAACAACTATCAAACAACACTAATAAGGGTCAATTACCTAAATTCATCATCATTAACCTCATCGTATTGGGGATAACCTCCTTATTACTGCAAGTGCTTCACACTGGAACCGAGTTGCCGCTTGCTTTAGGCAAGCTGATCGCGACCGCAGCCGGAATGATCATCAATTATATCGGGAGCCGATACTGGGTATTCGGTTCCCCATCCCGAAAGGAAAGTGAGTTTCTATGAGAAAAATTACAAAAGCTGTTATTCCAGCCGCCGGATTAGGAACCCGTTTTCTACCAGCTACGAAAGCTTTACCGAAAGAGATGCTTCCCATCGTAGACAAGCCGGCTATTCAATATATCGTAGAAGAAGCCATCAAGTCCGGAATTGAGAGCATCATTATCGTAACGGGGCGTAATAAAAAAGCCATCGAGGATCATTTTGACAAGTCTGTGGAATTGGAGCAGGTACTGGAGAGCAAAGGTAAATATGATCTCCTACGTGAAGTTCAAAGCATCGGGGGTAAAGCAGTCATTCACTATATCCGTCAAAAAGAACCCCTCGGCTTGGGACACGCGGTAAGCTGCGCTCGTCAGTTCATTGGCGATGAGCCCTTTGCCGTGTTGCTGGGCGATGATATTATGAATTCCTCCACCCCGGCGATTCGTCAAATGATGGATGTTTACGAAGCGACTGGCAAGCAAGTGGTCGGCGTGCGCACAGTGGAAGAACAAGATGTGAGTAAATACGGCATTATTGACTCCACTCACCAGAACGGTCTCATTCACGAAGTCGGCGGACTTGTTGAAAAACCATCTCCGGCAGATGCCCCTTCGCGGCAGGCAGTCATTGGTCGGTATGTATTAGAGCCTTCCATTTTCTCTATATTGGAAAACCTGTCCACTGGAGCGGGCGGTGAATACCAATTGACGGATGCTCTTCATCAAGTAGCGTTGCAGAACCAACTGCTCGCATTAGAACTGGAAGGCACACGTTATGATATTGGAGATAAAGCTGGATATCTGGAAGCCGTGCTCCACATGGGTATGCAACGCGAAGATTTGCGTCCAATGCTTGACTCCATGATGCGCGAGTGGGCGCTTGCTTCAATGATAAAATAGGGGGATTTACTCCCTCCGAAATCCGACGGGTGCTGTGAAATCACGAGAGTAGATGGATGAACATGTAAAATTGTACACTATAGGAGTACAGCAGCATTTGAGTCTATACGGCCGCCCGGTCGATACTAAGGAGGAAAAGAACCTATGATCCCTGAAGGAAATCTGCAAAGTAATGTGGATCGTTTCAACGGTTTTGCCGACAACTACGATCAGCACCGCCCGGAAGCACCGTCACTCGTCGTGGAAATCATCAGCCGCTATCTGGAGCGAAACGTAGAGCTAGTTGCCGATATTGGCTGCGGTACAGGACTTTCAACTTTCATATGGGAAAACGCCGCTCGGCAAATCGTCGGTATCGAGCCTAACCCGGACATGAGAGGAAAAGCCCTGCACAAGCTGGAGACAGCAGGAAAGACAATGGCAGGAACCATTTCCTTCAAAAGCGGGTTCTCCAACAACCTGCCCTTTGA
>NZ_WUDQ01000240.1:0-5334 GCF_009827695.1 Paenibacillus sp. OT2-17
CTTATCTGGGTAGGCATCCGCATTACGGCTGTTATTCACAAAATTTTGCACAAATTCCCGTGCACGTTGCGGAATCTCATCCTTATAAATCGAAATCTTATCTGCTCTGGAAACCTGATCATCCTGATTGAGCCGTTCAATTCGATCCAAAATACCAGTAATCAGGTTATCGTTGCGAACTGGCACAATGGTATACATCGGCTGCACACGTTCAGCTGATTCCTCTTGAGCCTTCAAAGTCGCCTTACTGTTAGGAAGCTGCATCGGGGCGACAATTTGCTTTTCACTCGGTTGATTTACCCGAATGTCATAACGCTCGGGAAGCAGCTTGGACGCAAAGCCTACATAAAAAAGAACCACCAAAAATAAAAACAGAAGATAGCGTGTCGCCACGCTATACTTCCATCCATTCATTCTATGCTGGAACGTTTTCCCTTTAGATAATTCCTTCGAGGTCATCTAAAACAATCCCTCTCCATCATCTTTTTCAAGGCAGCTACACTGCTCATTTTATACTTTTTCTGATCGTACACACCATACTCGTGATTGAATGGCTATCCATGATTTTCGGCAATACGGTCATAAGCAACAATGATTTTTTGAACTAGGGAATGACGGACAACATCCTCTTCTGCAAACTGGACAAAGCCTATTTCTTCAATCCCTTGTAAAATCGCATTCGCTTCAATCAGACCGGATTTTTTGCCACGAGGCAAATCAATTTGCGTAACATCGCCGGTAATGACCATTTTGGAGCCGAAACCAAGTCGAGTCAAAAACATTTTCATTTGCTCGGGTGTGGTGTTTTGCGCTTCGTCCAAAATAATAAATGAATCATCCAGCGTACGTCCCCGCATATAAGCCAAAGGAGCAATTTCTATTAACCCGCGCTCCAGTGCCTTTGCAGTCTGCTCTGGGCCCATCACATCGTATAGGGCATCATACAATGGGCGTAAATACGGATCAACCTTTTCCTGCAAATCCCCTGGTAAAAAACCTAAATTCTCCCCTGCTTCGACCGCAGGACGAGTCAGTACAATGCGCTTGACTGAACCTTCCTTCAGGGCAGCTACAGCCAGCACTACAGCCAGATAGGTTTTACCCGTACCCGCCGGGCCAATTCCAAATACAATATCGCGTTTCTTAATCGTGGTTACATAGTGCTTTTGTCCAATCGTTTTGACGCGAATCGGTTTCCCCCGGAACGTCGTCGTAATTTCACCCTTGAACAAATCGAGCAGCTGATCAGCACGCAAATCTTTTGCCAATTCAATCGCATAATGGACGTCCCTTTCGGTCAGTATATACCCATTGCGAATTAACTGGAGTAATACATCGAACAATTGTTCGAGCACTTCCACCTCGTGAGCATTACCAAAAACATTAACTTCTGCCTCACGAGATGCTATTTTTGCTGGAATAGCGGCTTCGATTAATTTTAAAAAGGAATCCTGCGGGCCAAATAACGCCTGTCCTTCTCCCGCATTGTTCAATGCAATTTGTATGCTGCGTTGTTGTTCTGCCAAATAGCCTCATTCTCCTTGGTTATGAACTAACGGAAGTTCTTCCGCAATATCCTGCTCCACTTCAAAAAGCACTTTCATATAAACTTTACCATTCTCTCTCTTCTCATGCAAAATTTTTTGGCTCATTATTTTCGTTCCTTTGCCGTATTTAGCTAAAATATCAGCTCGCGCGCCTTCTATTCCTGACATTTTCGCTTCTGCTTCCGTAAGCTTCTGCTCTTGTATCTTTGTCTCCCTCACACTTTCAGTCATCCAACCCATCGGAAGTTTGAAGGAACGCCAAGTTAACGGATCATGTTCAACTGTTGTTTTATGTGTAGAATAAGGTATTTTCCCATATCCCCACAATTGTATCGCACGATTGCCTAACACCAGATACAAGCGGTCGTGACTGTTACCTGTATACGTGCTGCTGCGTTGCACCGTAGGACTGCTAATTTCGTATTCATGCCATACAAGACCCTTAACCTCTCCTTTGGCTACGACCTGCTGCTGATTCTCCTCATCTCCAAGCGTTCCCGAGATGAGGATGGCTCCTTTTTTGACACGTGTATTTTTATGCACGACAGGACGACCCTGCTCGGCAAAAATCTCAGTGACTACCGCGTCTGCCTTACTGATGATATGACGTGGGCTGTAGAGCGGCGCAGGGGTAGGCTGTGAAGGGAAAGCTTGTCTTGACTGGAAAGACGAAAGCTCCATTGAAACGGATACAGCCCCTCCTGTCGGGCGGCTTTGAGAACGGAGTCCGTCGAGAGCTTATCATTCCCCTTCACTTCAATGTCCCAGATAAGCGAAGACATCAGCAGGAGACCTATCCAGAACAAAGCCAATCCAGCCATAAAAAATTTACGTTTGGCAAGCCGTATAACAGTAAAGGGAAGCCCTTGCCGCTTCAGAACATGCATTTTACAGCCTGTCCTTCTCAAAAGCGGGCGTAGGAGGAAGACGTGCGGCAGCAGAAGGTTCATTTCTGCATGTCTAGTACCCATCGGCCGCACGTTCCAAACAGGTATATGGTGATCGGTGAGTAAATTAATGAAAGCTTCCACACTTTCGCCCTTGACAGCAAGGGTAACCGTGCCACGCAGCATTGCTAAAGCAGGATGTTTCACGAGCCTTCCTCCGTTCCTTCCATTTGGATATCTGTTATATGTCCCTCCACACTTACCTGCTCTGGCAGAATAGACGTAATGACTAAATCATGGCCGGACACCCTCAGCCTGCCTTTCTCAAGTGCAAGTACGAGCTGATTCGGTGTGAAATCCACCACGCCCCGGTGATTCTCCACATAAAGCTGGCGGCTGCCGATGAGGGTTAACCGCGGCAGGTCAAATAGAATGTCCTGCGGAAGCTCCAGCGTCTCGCTGGCCCACTTTCGCAGTTTGCGGCTCATCCGGCTCATACGGCGAAATCTCCTTTCCTGTCATCAAAACATCTGTTATCCAACGGCTAATGTTGTTTTGATGACAGCACGCTGCTATTTTTTCATCTTCTGTTATTGCCAATCGGTACCCATAGATGTTTCATGGCAGCTACGCTGCTAGCTTTTCATCTTATATTCTTATTATCAGTGAACGCCATTACACCAGCGCCACAGATATCTGTACTGTACATTTTATGATCCAGTCCCCGCATTTATGAGGCTAAACTTACAATTCGCAGCAGCTGCTATATTGCAGAGGAAAAAGATGTGTCCTTTTAAAATTCAAACAAAAAAGACAGCCTCGTTTTCATATCGAAAACAAGGTTGTCTTTTTTTGATTTTCATTAGATGACACGGTTATTTTTCGGTATCTCGATTCAAAAGAGAGTTTTTTCTAGAGTATAAGAAGTAAACAGCCATACCAATGACAAGCCAAATAATAAAGCGAATAAATGTCTGACCATTCAAATTAAGAATGAGCACCCCACATGAAACGATAGCCAGGATCGGAATATACGGAACTCCAGGACATCGGAAGGCCCTTGGCAAGTCAGGTTGTGTTTTTCTCATAACGATGACGGCGACCGAAATCAGAATAAATGCTGACAAGGTTCCAATGTTCACTAAACTTGCTAACTCATCCAGCGGGATCAGCCCACCCATTAATGCAGATAAAGTACCAAAAAACAACGTGTTAATGTAGGGCGTTTTATATTTGGAATGAACCTTGGATAATATTTTGGGGACTAAGCCGTCACGTGACATAGCAAACATAATACGGGTTTGACCATAGAGCATAACCAGCATGACCGTTGTCATCCCTAAGATGGCTCCTATATCTACAATACCCGCAACCCAGTTCTGGCCCGCAACCTGCAATACCAATGACACTGGATGAGAGATACCTTCAAATTGCATAAACGGTACTATACCCGTCATAATCGCGCTAACAATGACATACAAAAACGTACAAATAACGAGTGAGAAAATAATGCCTCGCGGTAAATCACGGGCGGGATTTTTGGTTTCTTCAGCCGCTGATGAAACAGCATCAAAACCAATAAAAGCAAAAAACACAAGTGCTGCGGCTCCAAACACCCCACTGAACCCAAACGGCATAAATGGTGTCCAATTATCTGGCTTCACATATTTAAAAGCAACGATGATAAATAATAAAATAACAATAATCTTTACAATTACCATGAAGTTGTTTATCCGTTTTGATTCTTTTATCCCAAAATAAAGCAAGAACGTGATACCCATCAAAATTAAAAAAGCTGGGAGATTAAAATAAGTAGTTTGGTCTTTTAAAGTCCCCGGTGCGGCAGTGAATTCAAGCGGAATGTGAAGGCCAATTCCATTCAAAAATGATACAAAGTAACCCGACCAACCTGCGGAAACGGCGCTGGCTGCCAGCATGTATTCCAAAATTAAATCCCATCCAATAATAAAGGCCAATAGCTCCCCCATCGTAGCATATGTAAAAGTGTAAACAGAACCGGATACTGGAACGGTGGATGCAAACTCCGCATAAGCCAATGCCGCGAATAAACAGGCGAGTCCCGCAATCACAAAAGAAAGTACCAAGCCTGGACCAGCCGTAACTGCTCCCGTACCTGTCAACACAAATATCCCCGTTCCGATAATGGCTCCAATCCCAAGCATCGTTAAATCAAACGCACCCAGTTCCCTTTTGAGTGCTTTTTCCCCCCGCGTAGCGGCAATCAACTGATCAATGCTCTTCTTTCTGAACAAGCTATTTCCCATCTATCCCATCCTCCTAGAAATTAATTTTCCATTTTTATAATCTTGTTTTATCACCTCGATATAAATCAAATTTTAGATAAATTTGGAGTAAATTTCATAAGTATCTATCATTGAGAACATTATATATAAAAAAGAAAAAATGAAAACTGCTTTTGGAAAGCTCCATTCATATTGTTACATTTGATCATTTTTCACGAATATATTTTCATAAACGAGACCCTAAATTAGACAAAATGCCACCATTTTAGATGACAACAAATGTGAGAAACCTAGGGCGCACAAGGGATTATCACATTCGTTGTCAGGTAATTAGAGCATTTGTCGTTAATTCATTTTTTATTCTGAGCATGCTTATGTATTCCTAAAGCTCACAAAAAAAGATCCGCCACAGCCAAAGCCGTGACGGATCCACTATCATTTTAACGTCTTCCTCCACCCATATAGCGCTTGGAACGCGGAGGACCTAATATTTCTGCCCAAATCACACCTCTGCGCAGATCAGCCGTATCCACCGTATTACGGTCTTGCGAAGCTATCTCTGGCGCATCTGTAATTTCCCCTGACTCCCTCGCGTTGGATATACGATCGAGACGGGCTAAAACCAATCTGCGTTCT
>NZ_WUDQ01000241.1:0-5319 GCF_009827695.1 Paenibacillus sp. OT2-17
TTATGCAGTGTGACATCATTGCGAACGGCGTCGTGGAGGCTGCCAAACAGTTGGGGCTGACTCGTCCGCTTGTTGTCCGTCTTGAAGGGACGAATGTTGAGCTCGGCAAACAGATTTTAGCGGAATCCGGTTTGAATATCGTGGCAGCCGATTCCATGGCGGATGGCGCCCAAAAAATCGTCGAACTTGTTCAATAGCCTGTTTGCATTCCGATATGCCGAATAAACGATAGGGGATGTGAAGATCGTGAGTATTTTGGTCGATAAGCATACAAAGGTGATTACACAGGGGATTACGGGAAAAACGGCGTTGTTTCATGCCAAGGGTGCACTTGATTACGGTACACAAATGGTAGGTGGCACCTCTCCAGGTAAGGGAGGCACCGAGGTAGAAATTACACTGGAGAACGGACAACAGGTCAAATTGCCAGTGTTTAATACAGTGAGCGAAGCCAAGGAAGCTACTGGCGCTACAGCGAGCGTGATTTACGTGCCACCAGCTTTTGCCGCAGATTCCATTTTGGAGGCTGTAGATGCGGAATTAGATCTCGTGATTTGTATCACGGAGGGCATTCCGGTGCTTGATATGATCAGGGTCAAACGTTTTATGGAAGGTAAAAAGACCGTTCTGATTGGCCCTAACTGCCCGGGCGTTATTACGCCAGGAGAATGTAAAATCGGTATTATGCCAGGTTACATTCATCTACCAGGTCATGTAGGCGTTGTGTCACGTAGTGGTACTTTGACCTATGAAGCAGTGCATCAGTTAACGACCCGAGGTATAGGACAATCTTCTGCGGTTGGTATTGGCGGTGACCCCGTTAAAGGTTCAGAATTCATTGATATTTTGCAACGCTTCAATGAGGACCCCAACACTCATGCTGTCATTATGATCGGAGAAATTGGTGGTACAGCCGAGGAAGAAGCTGCCGAGTGGATCAGGGATAATATGACGAAGCCGGTGGTTGGTTTTATCGGTGGTGTGACTGCGCCTCCAGGCAAACGGATGGGGCATGCAGGTGCCATTATTTCTGGCGGAAAAGGAACGGCCAAAGAGAAAATTGCCACGCTTGAAGCCTGCGGGATCAAGGTGGCACCGACTCCTTCCGAAATGGGCTCGACACTGGTAAGTGTGCTGGAAGCACGTGGTATTTTGAATTTGTGTACGACACATTAAATCGTGTTCCTTCATTAATATACAGGCCATAAAACTGCATCGAAATTTGCCGCAGGCTAGTGTATAATGAAAGAAAGGTAAGCAACCTTTTTATCTTCTGAAACAGGGGATGAAAAGGTTGCTTTTTTTGCGTTAAGACAGGCTTGTCAGGGAAACGCTTGCAAAATGATTCATTGTGCCACAAAATAAGGGAGGGTTCACTCTTCCGTGAATGGGGGAACCATAGTTTGGAAGAAAGATGGCTTTTGTTAGGCTTACATGAGTTAGAGGGAATCGGAAGAAAAACAATTCAGCGTATTTGGTCGAGTGACTATCAATTGCATGAGCTACTGCATTTTAGCGAACAGAAGTGGATCGAGATAGGGTTAAGCCCTGCTCAGGCACGCATTGCGGCTCAGTGTTATGATGAAGAATGGGTGCATGAACGATATCAGCGAGTTCAATCCGGTGATATTGGAACGGTAACTTATGTGGACGAGGATTATCCCCTATTAATGAAGGAAACAGTTGACCCACCTTGGGTAATGTATACAAAAGGGGATAAATCACTTTTGCATACATGTTCTATAGCCATGGTAGGAACCCGCGTTCCCACCGCTTATGGACGTAGAGCAGCGGAGATACTAACAGAGGGATTATGTAATGCAGGGATTACAATCGTTAGCGGATTGGCGAGAGGGATTGACAGTATTTGTCACGAAACAGCCCTGCGTCGGGGAGGAAACACGATTGGTGTACTGGGAACAGCGATTGATCAAATTTATCCTCCCCAAAATGCGTCTTTATTTGCAGAGATGGCTAGCAATGGCTTGATCTTATCAGAGTATCCTCCAGGCACAAGGTCGCATCCAGGAATGTTTCCACAACGTAATCGGATTATAGCCGGTCTAACGAAGGGAACGCTTGTTGTCGAAGCAGATGCAAGAAGCGGCTCCTTGATTACCGCTGATGCTGCACTGGAGGCAAATCGAGATGTGTTTGCTGTTCCCGGACCCATTACGTCACCGAAGAGTAGAGGTACGCTGAGCTTGATTAAGCAAGGGGCAAAAACGGTCACTGAAGCTTCGGATATTATTGAGGAGTATGAAGCAGATTTGCGTACAAGGGAGGTTTCTTCATACAATAGAGAGCAGAGTCTTAATCTGAAGGAGGTCTCCAAAGTGCCAGAAAGTGAGACTTCTGAGGAAAACCGTGTCATACTGTTGCTTGAACAGGGAACCATGACACTGGATGAACTGCTTGATGCTACGGCATGGGATTTTGGACTTTTACACGCAGTTCTGTTATCGTTAATCATAAAAAAAAGGATCGCCCAGCTAGCGGGCACAAAATACAAGCTTATTTAGTAGTTGTTTTTGCAAAGTCCTTAGTTAGTAAATGCACAAATTCAATTTTAAACATCAGGTGGAGGGCAGTATGGCATTCATCCGCGTCGCGGATTCCTACTCCTTCCCCACTTCCTGAAATGTGTTGACATTATGACTCGCAGCAGCGGAGCAGATGGAATTTTTCTGAAGAATCTCAGCGATCCGGAAGAATGACCAATCTGTGAAGCTCTCTATCGCGTCATAACTCACCACATTTCAGGAAGTCTATCATATTCATGTGTGTAATTGAGAGGAGGAAGAGCCTATGGCGGATTCACTCGTCATCGTGGAATCGCCTTCCAAGGCGAAGACGATCGGCAAATACTTAGGCAGCAAATATATCGTCAAGGCTTCTATGGGTCATATCAGGGATTTACCGAAGAGTCAGATCGGCGTAGAGGTCGAAAATGATTTTAATCCCAAATACATTACCATTCGAGGTAAAGGCTCAATTCTAAAAGAATTAAAGGATGCCCGAAAAAAAGTAAAAAAAGTATATCTGGCGGCTGACCCGGATCGCGAAGGTGAGGCTATTGCCTGGCATCTGGCACATGCGCTGGAACTGGACGATACAGCAGATTGCCGTGTTGTATTTAATGAAATTACGAAGCAGGCTGTCAAAGATGCTTTTAAAACACCACGTAAAATCAATATGGATTTGGTCAATGCTCAGCAGGCACGACGGATACTGGATCGACTTGTTGGCTACAAAATCAGCCCGTTGCTCTGGAAAAAGGTAAAAAAGGGCCTATCCGCTGGGCGTGTGCAGTCGGTTGCGGTGAAAATTATTTTGGACCGGGAAAACGAGATCAGTGAGTTTGTACCGGAAGAATACTGGACGATTACAGCTAAACTAGCTATTAAAGACAGTACCTTTGAAGCGAAATTTCATAAGCTGCGCGGTGAAAAGAAAGAACTCTCTAGCGAAGCGGATGTACAGGAAGTGTTGGAAGCTATCGGAAAATCGTCCTACAAGGTACGCGATGTTAAAGAGAAAGAGCGTTTACGCAATCCTTCTCCTCCATTCACAACAAGTTCCTTGCAGCAGGAGGCGGCTCGGAAGCTCAACTTCCGTGCATCTAAAACGATGTCTGTAGCTCAGCAGCTATATGAGGGTGTGGATTTAGGTAAAGAAGGGACCGTGGGTCTGATTACGTATATGCGTACGGATTCCACACGGATCGCCGCTTCAGCTCAAGAGGAAGCGAAAGAATTAATTATTCAAAAATATGGCGAAGCTTTTGTACCTGAAACTCCTCGTCAATATTCAAAAAAAGCGGCCAACGCCCAGGATGCGCATGAAGCGATTCGTCCAACCTCTGCGTTACGCGATCCGGAAACAGTTAAGCCGTTTATGAGTCGGGATCAGTTCCGTTTGTACAAATTGGTATGGGAACGTTTCATGGCCAGCCAGATGGCGTCTGCTATTATGGATACTTTGTCCGTAGATATTGAAGCGGGTGAGACGATATTCCGGGCAGCAGGTTCTAAGGTTCGTTTTCCAGGTTTCATGAAAGTGTATGTAGAGGGAAATGACGACGGTAAAACCGAAGAAGATAAACTGCTGCCACCACTTCATCCAGGCGATAAATTAAAAAAAGAAGCGGTTGAGCCGAAGCAGCATTTTACACAACCGCCTCCCCGTTATACGGAAGCGCGACTGGTGAAGACGCTGGAAGAACTGGGTATAGGACGTCCAAGTACGTATGCACCAACGCTGGAAACCATTCAGAAACGTGGGTACGTTGCTATTGAAGAGAAGAAGTTTTTCCCTACAGAGCTGGGCGAATTGGTCATCGAACAGATGGAGGAGTTCTTCCCAGAGATTCTGAATGTGGAGTTTACAGCTAATATGGAAGGTGATCTTGACCACGTCGAAGAAGGCGAAGGTAATTGGGTCAAGGTGTTGAGTGACTTTTACGAGTCATTCGAGAAGCGACTTGAAGTGGCTGAAGAAGAAATGAAAGAAATTGAAATAAAAGATGAAGTATCCGATGTCATTTGTGATAAGTGTGGCAGCCAAATGGTGTATAAGCTTGGCCGATTTGGTAAATTCCTGGCCTGTTCTGCTTTTCCAGATTGCCGTAACACAAAGCCAATTGTTAAGGATATCGGGATTAATTGTCCTACATGCGGTGAGGGTCATGTCGTCGAACGACGGAGTAAAAAGGGACGTGTCTTCTATGGATGTGACCGCTACCCGGAATGTGATTTTGTTTCCTGGGATAAACCGTCCATTAAGCCTTGCCCAAGTTGCAGTAGCCTAATGGTCGAAAAACGTACAAAACAAGGAACGAAGCTCAACTGTACTGTCTGCGATCACAGCGAAATGCTGGAAGAGAGCGATGAGAGCGTAGAGACTTCTTAAGAACAACAATAGCAGGGGGATTTAAACGTGAGTGAACTACAAAAGGTAACGGTCATCGGAGCAGGTTTGGCGGGCAGCGAAGCTGCCTGGCAAATTGCAAGCCGTGGAGTGCCAGTTAAGTTATATGAAATGAGGCCGGTTGTAAAAACACCAGCACATCATACAGATAAATTTGCCGAACTGGTATGCAGTAATTCCTTGCGGGCAAACGGCCTAACGAATGCAGTAGGCGTACTGAAGGAAGAGATGAGAATACTGAACTCCTTGATTCTGAGTGCAGCAGATCGTCATGCTGTTCCGGCTGGCGGTGCATTGGCAGTGGATCGTGACGGATTTTCCGGTCATATTACTGATACGCTTCATCAACACCCTTTGATCGAGGTTGTTAATGAAGAGCTTCAGGAAATC
>NZ_WUDQ01000242.1:0-5318 GCF_009827695.1 Paenibacillus sp. OT2-17
AAGTCCATAACAGTCCACGTTCCATATGACGTGATTCCGCTATATACGAAAATCCAAACCCTATATAAACGGTACCAAGGAATAGTATAGCTACCGTTTGAATCGGGATTTTATTTTTCGTTCCTACCGTGATGATCATAAAAGCTATCATTACCAGCCAAAGCATACTGGCAATGGGTAAGGGTGAGTGCAAACCAAAAGATTCATATGGGAATATAAAAGCAAATATGCTTACGTATCCAAGTATTGCTGTACCTCCAAAAGGAGATACCTGCGTCATTCGTGCGAACTCATAAAATCCGATTAGGGCCATCGCCAATATAAGCAAATGGTAGGCCAAGCCGCCCCACAGGACCATCGCCAAAAAGAATATGCCTGCCAGAATACCGGTAATTAATCTCTGTCTCAACGGCTTTCATCCTCCATTTACTTCAGTCCGCCATACCGCCGTGTTCTTTGCTGATATTCGATCACTGCTTCGTATAAGTGTTCTTTCTTAAACTCAGGCCAATAAATATCAGTAAACCACAACTCACTGTAGGCAAGCTGCCAGAGCATAAAATTACTAAGTCTAAGCTCACCGCTTGTTCGAATCAGTAAATCAGGGTCTGGCATACCACTAGAAAGCAACGTATTACCGATCAGCTCAGATGTTATATCTTCTGTTTTAAGCTTCCCATCCGCAATTTGACGCCCCAATGTTTGCATGCATTCTGTGATTTCCAACCGACTTCCATAATTTAATGCGAAATTAAGAACAAGTCCGGTATTATTTTCAGTTCGTCGAGTCGCTTCAGTCAGTGCCTCAACGGTATGGGAAGGTAAATGTTCCTTGTTTCCCATCATACGCACCTGCACATTTTTTTCAATCAACTCATCTAGCTCAATAGCCAAAAATTCCTGCGGTAAGCGCATTAGAAAATCAACTTCATCCTTTGGACGCGTCCAATTTTCAGTTGAAAATGCAAACAAAGTCAAATACTTAATACCCAGTTCATCCGCCGCAATTGCTGTGCGTTTCACTGCCTTCATTCCATTTTGGTGCCCTACAATCCGCGGCATTCCAATCCGTTTGGCCCATCTGCCGTTCCCATCCATGATGACAGCAACATGCTGCGGAATATTGTCTTTTGAAATGGCCGGTGTTTGCTGTTTTTGTTCCCCGTTCCACCAAGACCGAACCCGTTTGATCATTCCAGTTCCTCCAGCATTCTCTGAAAATGTGCCTCAGGCTTGAAAAGAGACAAACCCCACCGTAAGGGAGGGGCTGCCAATCTTTTAAACTTCCATAATTTCTTTTTCTTTTGCAGCTAAAACTTTATCCACTTCAGCAATAAATTTATCAGTTGTTTTCTGGATATCTTCCTGATATTTACGAGATTCGTCCTCGGAAATATCACTTTTCTCCATTTTTTTGATGTCATCATTTGCATCACGACGAATGTTACGAATAGCGACCTTCGCTTCTTCACCGTTCTTTTTCGTCAACTTCACCAAGTCAGTTCTGCGCTCCTCCGTCAAAGCAGGAATGCTCAGACGAATGGTGTTGCCATCATTCGAAGGTGTCAAACCTAAATCGGATTTTTGTATAGCGCGCTCGATATCGGCCAAGGAAGATTTGTCCCAAGGCTGAATCATCAAGGTCCGGCTGTCAGGTGTATTGACATTCGCCAGCTGGTTGACTGGAGTCATTGCACCATAATACTCTACCTGCACACGGTCCAGTAAAGCTGGTGTCGCCCGTCCTGCACGCAAAGATGCAAGATCACGTTGCAATGCTTGGATTGCTTTTTGCATGCGCTCCTCAGCACTCTTTTTCACAGATTGTGGCATTAATTTACACTCCCTTTGACGATCGTACCAATTTTCTCACCCAGCACGACACGTTTAATGTTACCTTGCTCTGTAATAGCAAAGACAATCAACGGAATATTGTTATCCATGCACAACGAGGAAGCAGTAGAATCCATGACACCGAGATTTTTGTTGAGCACATCCAAATACGTAAGCTGCTCATATTTCTCAGCTGTGCTATCTTTAAACGGATCAGCAGAATATACACCATCCACTTTATTTTTAGCCATCAGAATCACTTCCGCTTCAATCTCAGCGGCACGCAGTGCAGCTGTAGTATCAGTCGAGAAGAACGGATTACCTGTACCTGCTGCAAAAATTACAACCCGACCTTTTTCCAAATGACGGATAGCTCTACGGCGGATGTATGGTTCTGCAATCTGTTGCATCGCAATGGATGTTTGTACACGCGTAGGTACTTCAATCTGTTCCAAAGCATCCTGTAAGGCCAGTGAGTTCATCACTGTTGCCAGCATACCCATGTAATCTGCCGTGGCCCGGTCAATTCCGTTGGCACTTCCAGCAATACCACGCCAGATGTTACCGCCACCACACACGATAGCAACTTCTACTCCCAGTTCCACCACATCTTTGACTTGTTCAGCAATGGACGCAATCGTATCCGCATCAATACCGTAACCGTTAGGGCCTGACAGCGATTCACCACTAACTTTCAGGACAACACGCTTAAACACAGGTTTTTCCAAATGATCACCCTCCAATATCATTTATACTTTATGTAACAGGATAGGTGTCCTGTTGCAAGAAAAGGAACACTGATGTGTTCCATTTCCGTTTTTTATATGCAATTACCGTTCGTTGGTAATTATTGTTTCACTTGAGACATAACTTCTTCGTAGAAGTTGTCTTCTTTTTTCTCCAGACCTTCACCCAGTTCAAAACGAACAAAGCGACGCAGGGAGATGTTTTCGCCAATTGTACTGATTTTTTCGTTGATAAGCGTGGAGATTGTTTTGTCCGGATCTTTGATGAAAGATTGATCCAGCAAACAGAACTCTTCATAGAACTTACCAATGCGGCCTTCAACCATTTTCTCAACGATTTTCTCTGGTTTACCTTCGTTCAGAGCTTGTGCTTTCAGGATTTCTTTTTCTTTTTCGATTTCTTCCTGTGGCACTTCTTCACGACGGACATAACGAGGGTTCGATGCAGCGATATGCATTGCAATGTCGCGTACAAAATCTCTGAACTGGTCTGTTTTAGCTACGAAGTCTGTTTCGCAGTTTACTTCTACCAGTACGCCGATACGGCCGCCAGCATGAATGTAGGATTCAACAACACCTTCAGTAGCAATACGACCTGCTTTGTTGGCTGCAGCTGCAAGTCCTTTTTCGCGCAGAACTTCAACCGCTTTTGTCAAATCACCGTTTGCTTCTTCAAGCGCTTTTTTACAATCCAGCATTCCTGCGCCTGTTTTTTCACGAAGCTCTTTTACTGCGCTAGCATTAACTGCCATATTATTTCCCTCCAAATTTGATTTTCAGTGGTATACCGTGCTTTATTCCTTAAAAAAAGGGTAGTGAGAGGTTATACACCTGCCAACCACCCTTTTCATTTAATTCATATAGGTATTTCCTAATGGAAATATTATGCTGTAGTTTCTTCGCCTTGGTTTGCTTCCATAACTGCATCAGCCATTTTACCTGTCAGCAATTTAACAGCGCGGATTGCGTCGTCATTACCTGGGATAACATAGTCGATTTCGTCTGGATCGCAGTTTGTATCAACGATACCAACGATTGGGATACCCAATTTGCGAGCTTCAGCAACCGCGATACGTTCTTTGCGTGGATCAATGATGAACAGAGCACTCGGAAGGCCCTTCATGTTTTTGATACCGCCCAAGAATTTTTCAAGACGATCTTTTTCTTTGCGAAGAATGATAACTTCTTTTTTAGGAAGAACTGCAAATGTACCGTCTTCTTCCCAAGCTTCCAGTTGTTTCAAACGGTCAATACGTTTTTGAATCGTTTGGAAGTTAGTCAGCGTACCACCCAACCAACGTTGGTTAATGTAGAATTGACCAGCGCGTGCTGCTTCTTCTTTAACGGAATCTTGTGCTTGTTTCTTCGTGCCTACGAACAGAATTGTACCATTCTCAGCTGCAATGCTTTTTACGAAGTTGTAAGCTTCCTCAACCTTTTTCACTGTCTTTTGCAAGTCAATGATGTAAATACCGTTTCTTTCAGTGAAGATATAACGATCCATTTTCGGGTTCCAGCGACGTGTTTGGTGACCAAAGTGAACCCCAGCTTCCAAAAGCTGTTTCATGGAGATTACTGCCATCTTCACGCACCTCCTAAGTTTGGTTTTTTGTGTGTCCTCCGCCGACATCATTTTTCATAAAGACTTTCCATTGGAAAGCACCCTCTATAAAATTAACCGACGTGCGTTTTTAACACCGTCAATTAATATACCATAACACTTGCATCGTTGCAACCAACTTTTCGACAATAGTTGGAACAACGCAAAATGTGACGTTTTACGCCTCTTATGGAACTTGTCAGCATGAATAAAAGCCGTCCACTTCCCGGTCTGGTCAGTTGGACGGCTTTTTCGTAATTTTAGTAATAATAGAACTGAAATCCTCACCTTTAGCAAACTGATAGGTACCGGTACGAATTTTGGTATTGATTTTTTCGGCCTTCGCTGCTGCCTCGAATGCACTAGCATCAGATACGACCCCTGCCCGTTGCAATCCTGATGCCACACTTCTCAAATTGCTTCCCGATGCAATGCTATACTGCACTTGTGGGGTGGCAGGCTGCTTGGGGATATCGGGAGTCGGTGTAGTGCCGGATCTTTGAGTTTGCGGCTTATTCGGACTTTGTGGAACCGATGTGCTAGTCGAAGGTTTAGACGCAGTCGAGGATGTGCTGTTTGCAGGTGCCTTTGGTGTTGCCGGCGTTTGAGCTGGTTTAGCCTTTTGGGGTGCAACCGGAGTTTTATTACCTTCCTTGATCACCTTATTACGCCATTCCTCTTCTGTCATTTTCGGATCAGAGCTGTCACTGATCTGAAGATTTAATTCGGCTGCTGCCTTTTCTAACTGCTCTCGCGTCATGTTTTTCGGGTCTGTGGAAGATTGCTGTGATTGTCCCTGACCGATCATTGCCAATTGCAACAGCAATGCCCCCGTTATCAGACCAGTACCCATGCCTAGCATAAATGAACGGTTTTTGATCACGTTACATCCTCCCGCTCCGCGAGTTGCAATATGAGCTGTACTTCACCCCGTTGAATGCCTGATTGCTTGGCTATATAGTCCACTGACTTGCCTTGCTCATGCAGCGCAAACAACTCTTGATAACGATCACGGATGGACTCTGCTTCCTGCTCAGTTTCAGGGTCTTGTAATACCGTCTGCTCCTCCATAGTTATGAGGGGAGCTTCTGAACCAGAGTAGCCTTCCTGCACAGACATTCCAGGTTGCGGACTTTGAC
>NZ_WUDQ01000243.1:0-5301 GCF_009827695.1 Paenibacillus sp. OT2-17
TGAGGTATGTGTGCTGGCAGGAGTGATGTTGACCTCGATTGTATCGGCGTTTACTTTTGCCCGCCTACGCTGGCCTGGACGTAATCTGATCTTTTCTCTGCTGATCGGGTCGATGATGCTGCCTTACGCGGTGACGCTAATTCCCACTTTCGTGATGTGGCGTGAGCTGGGCGGTCTGAATACATTTCTGCCGCTGATTGTTCCTGCATGGTTCGGTGGAGGGGCGTTTAACATCTTTTTGATGCGACAATTCATGCTGACGATTCCACGCGATTTGGACGAAGCGGCTTATATGGACGGAGGTACGCCTCTGACTGTACTATGGCGCGTCATTATTCCTTTATCTTCGCCTGCATTGATCGTGATCGGAATATTTACATTTATTGATGTGTGGAATGATTTTTTGGGCCCGATTATTTACTTAAGTGACGAAAAGCATTTTACGCTAGCGCTGGGGCTAGCGACTTTTCGGGGATTGAACAATACCAACTGGCCTTACCTGATGGCGGCTTCCAGCACAATTTTGGCTCCCATCGTCCTGATATTTTTTATCGGACAGCGCTATTTTATCGAAGGCATCACATTGACAGGGATAAAAGGCTAAAAGGAAGCTGAGACGCGCTGGTGTGCTTGAAAAAGAGACGGAGAATTGGGTGCAGGACTTACGGGAAAGCGGCAGCGAGAAGAGCATACATGTGTTCAAAAGCAAGTGGAGAGTATGTTCTAAGGCATATGCCCTGAAAAGAGATGTGGAATAAGGAGGCGTACGAGTGAAAGAGGAAGAGAGTCAAAAGACAAAACCGTTACAGGGTGTTCCAGGCAGACTGGCCCGGTTACGCTCGGAATTCCCGGCTCTAGGGATAGATGCACTGCTTATTACACATGGGCCTAATCGAAGATATATGACCGGATTTACAGGCTCCGCTGGAATTGCACTTGTTACGCAGGAAGAGGCTTTTTTAGTGACGGATTTCCGCTATATGATGCAGGCAACAGATCAGGCAGTGGAATATTCAGTGATTCGGCATGAGGCGCAAATCTTCCAAACCGTGGCCGATCTCACAAGTAAATTGGGTGTCCACAGACTGGGTTTGGAGAGCGGGCATGTTTCACTTCAACAGTCGGGACAGCTACAAGCCGCGCTGGGCTCGTTGGAGTACGTACAAACGGAGGATGTCATTGAACGGCTGCGCGATGTGAAAGACGAAGAAGAGATTCGCACCATTAGCGAAGCTGCGCGTATTACCGATGCCGCCTTCACGGAGGTGCTGAATTGTATTCAGCCTGGGGTTACAGAGCGGCGGATTGCGGCAGAGCTGGAATATCAGCTTCGGCTCGCAGGCGCGGAATCAGGCGGTTTTGCGTTCATTGTCGCTTCAGGTGAGCGTTCGGCGCTGCCGCACGGGCTGGCCAGTGACAAGGAAATTGGTCAGAACGAGTTCGTCACAATGGATTTTGGCGCAAATGTGCGTGGTTATCTATCCGATATCACGCGTACCGTATTCGTAGGCCAGCCCTCAGAACGACATGAGAAATTGTATGCCATTGTGCTGGAAGCAAATATGAAGACGATTGCAGGACTTCGTCCCGGCATAAGCGGTCGGGAGGGAGACAGTCTGGGGCGGGATGTGATTGCTTCTTACGGCTATGGGGAGCAGTTCGGTCACGGGCTGGGCCACGGTTTTGGTCTGGAAATTCACGAGCAGGTACGGCTGTCCCGCGAAAGCAAGTCGGTGCTCGTACCGGGTCACGTCATTACCGTGGAACCGGGAATTTATATCCCAGGCTTCGGCGGGGTTCGCATTGAGGACGATGTGCTGATCACAGATGACGGTGTCAAGGTACTGACCTCTTCGCCTAAGGAACTGCTTTTATTATAAAACGCAGTGGCGTTATAGGTAACTGTCCATAGTTTGCAAGTCATTCAAAAATGAGATGGAGGGGATCAAATGAACACGCATAAAAGGCACACCAAAATATGGCTGACTGCGCTGGCGGCTTCTCTCATAGTGGCTTTGACACCCACTATTCCGGGTCAACAGGCTTATGCCGAGGCGGAGTCGGATGTAAAAGTCATCGACATCTTTAGTCGGACGGTGAACGATTATGGAATAGATCTGGTTGATTGGCAAGGATATCTGGCGAACCCGTATGTGAAGCTAAAAGTGAAGCCGCCAGCGGATGCCGCTTTTCCGTTAACGGTTACGTTAAATGCGCAGGGCACGTCCCGGCTGATGATGGATCTGCCAAGTACGTTGTCAGCGCAAGGTGCAAGCAAAACGCTGACTTTTGCCAATGCACAGGAGGAAAAAGATTTTCGGCTAGCCATCCATCCTGACCGGATTGGAGGAAACGGTGAAATAGAGAACTACACGCTGTCTATGTCCGTTGCTGGAAATGATGGTCACACGACTACTCAGTCCATTCCGATTCGCGTGCTGGATCAGGACGATAATAAAGAGCCCACCGTTCCCCTCCATTTTGACTATAGATTCGATACGATCAGGCCTTATTTCAATGATGCAGCTACCAAAAAAGCCGCAGAGCTGGCGGTAAAGGACTGGTTCTATTTCTTTGATCTGGCTCCTTTCGATGAGGTTCCTGCCAACGCGGAGGTAAACCATCTGCCAGGAGACGACTGGCAAAATGAAATACAGGTGACAAATGATAAGCCCTACAAAGGCATGTGGGTGTTTATGAGAGGGCTGAACGGGCCTTATTCTACGGGCTTTCCGGCCACGAACGGCAATTATCATACACGTAACGGTGTGACCGTCCCGGGGAATCTGAACCGTTCCTATAGTCTGATTCTGGATTTCTATGATGATGCGATTCCATTCACATCCGTGGACGATGAAGAATGGTATCAATCCGATCTGTCCAAAGTGACGGATGTGCATGGGCTGATCATGCATGAATTCGGTCATGCGATTGTATTCAGCGACACATTTCCGGGTGTCAAAGCGCTGAAGGAAGCGGCGGGCAATGACCCGGATATTATGGCTTATCAGCACAGACCAGCCGCGCTGGATAACAGCTATCATCTCTCTGGAGAGCTTGCAGAAGTCGACCGATTGAGCGGTCAAAATGGAGGCTGGCGCCATCTGTTTCCGACCCGCCGTTGGATGAACACGAAGCTTTCGCTACTGGTAGCAGAAAAAGCAGGCTGGCCGCTGCGTAAGGACCTGACTCCTTTCCTCGCGCCAGAAATCATGACGAAGGAACTGCCAGCACCCGTCAAAGGCAAAGCGTACACGGCCAAGCTGGAGGCCAAAGGAGGCGTACCGTTTTACGATTGGACGGTGACAGGCGGTCAACTGCCCGCAGGCTTCACACTGGACCGCTTTACAGGAACGATTAGCGGAACAGCAGACAGCGGAGCAGGCAACAAGACGTATACGTTCACCGTACAGCTGCGGGATTATGATGAGCTGAGTAAGCCTGTGACACAAAGCTTTACGCTTAAGCTGTAAAAAATACCTCTCAAACAGATTAAAACGGTCGAAGGGAGGGGAAGCGAATGAAACATGATGCCGCGGATCTGGTCATTGTAGGCGGTGGAATCATCGGTACAGCCATCGCTTATTATGCGGCTAAGTCCGGTATGAAGGTCGTGCTGGCTGAGCGAGGGGAGATTGCTGGAGGCACTTCGTCCCGTTGTGATGGAAATATATTGGCAATCGACAAAGAGCCCGGGTTTGACAGTCGAATGTCGTTGGTATCGCAGGAGCTGGTGGCAGAGCTGGCTAGGGGAGTGGAGGATGAGTTCGAGTATCGTGCGCCTGGCAGTATTCTGGTCTGTGAAAACGATCAGGAGATGCAAGCGGCTGAGCAATGGGTAACCCGTCAGCAGCAGGAAGGACTTCCGTTTCGCATGCTGGATCAGCGGGATTTGCGAGAGGAATGGCCACATTTAGCGAAAGATTTGCCGGGCGGACTGGAGTGTGCGACAGATTCCACCGTAAATCCGGTGTTGATGACGTATGCACTAGCCGGGGCCGCGCGTCTTATGGGAGCGAGGCTAATGCCCCGCACACCGATACAATCTGTCCTTCAGGACGAAGGGGGGAACGTCCGCGGGGTAGAGACGCCCAATGGCGCTATCCATGCAGGTGCAGTGGTATTGGCGGCAGGTGTGTGGACACACAGCATCGGTCATTCACTCGGTTTGGACCTTCCGATCATGCCGCGCAAAGGACATATACTGGTGTCTGCCCGAATGCCTTCCATTGGGAACCGCAAGGTAATGGAGTTCGGCTATCTGATGAGCAAGTTTGGCGGTCAGCGGAGTGTGGATGAGCTTTATGAAAAATACGGTGTAGCGCTAGTATTCGAGCCAACTGCATCCCAAAATATTCTGATCGGCAGCAGCCGTCAGTTTGTCGGTATGGACACAAGTGTCGATCAGCAAGTGATTCGCTTAATCGCCCGCAGAGCCATTCGTTTTTTTCCTGCTTTAGCCAATGTCCCGCTGATGCGGGCGTATACCGGCTTGCGTCCATGGACACCTGATCATTTGCCAATTGTATCGGCAGTGGACGAAGTACCGGGGCTGTATATCGCTTCTGGTCATGAGGGGGATGGCATTAGTCTTGCGGCGGTGACGGGTAAGCTGGTGACTGAAATGGTACGGGGTGAATCCACTTGCATTCCGGTGGAGCCGTTGCGATATGACCGATTTGGCGAGGCTTTTACCAGCCACGAGGTTCACGGGGAGGTAACCGGATGAGTGTACCGGGCAGAATTACTACCATTGATACCCATACCGGAGGCAATCCGACGCGGACGGTTATTCACGGCGCGCCTAAGCTGGTAGGTCATACGATGCTGGAAAAAATGACTTATATGGCAGCACATCATGATGATTTTCGCCGTCTGCTGATGTTCGAGCCGCGAGGGCATGAGGTGATGTCGGGCTGCATTTTAACAGAACCTTGTCATCCAGGTGCAGATATGGGTGTGGTTTTTATAGAGACTGGCGGCTATTTACCGATGTGCGGTCACGATACGATTGGAGTATGTACAGCGCTGATGGAAGGCGGGCTGATTGCTGCGGATAAAAAGTCTATATTGCTGGACACTCCGGCAGGCCCGGTTCAAGTGCGGCTGGATGTGGATGCGGGCAAGGTGCGACAAGTGACGTTCACAAACATCCCTTCTTTTGTGTACCGCCGTGAGGTGAAGGTCCAGGTAGAGGGTATCGGGCAAGTCACGCTGGATATTGCGTATGGAGGCAACTTTTACGGCATTGTAGAGGCGGCTTCCATCGGTCTTGCACTGGAGCAGAGCAATGGGGCAAAA
>NZ_WUDQ01000244.1:0-5186 GCF_009827695.1 Paenibacillus sp. OT2-17
CTCAGGCAAGTCCAAGGAATCCACATTCGGAAGACGCATGTACTTCTCATCAGCGGAGGATGCGGCAATATGAGCCTTGCCCAGTAGCTTGGCTTCTTTATATGCCTTGTCCGACCAGCTACCTGTCATTACATAGCTCGCAGTCTGTCCTTCGCGCAAGAAATTTAAAGGCAGCATTGCAAACTGCGTACTTGCGCCCCCTTGTAGGAATAACACCTTGTAGCCTTGTGGATTGCCCAGCAGAGATAACAGACGTTCCTGTGCCTCATTATGAACAGATTCATACACAGCTCCACGGTGAGACATTTCCATGATCGACATCCCTGTTCCCTGGAAATCTACGAATTCAGCTTGTACACGTTCCAGTACTTTAAGCGGCAATGCCGCTGGTCCTGCATTAAAATTGTAGGCTCTCTTACTCAACAAATTCCCATCCCTTCTCTACTCTGGTGTGGATATTATCGCTATGATAGCAGTATTCATAAATGCGTTCAAGACTTGTATAAAAATGTTTTCAATTTCATTTATGATGTGACAAAGTTGTGAATGTTAACGTATTTAACATCTTTATTTTGTAATTTTCACTTTAATATTAAAAGGTCCCCGGCATAAGACCGGAGACCTATCTTGAATAACAACTGTTACCCGTAAGCTAGTGGTTGTTATTCAAAGCAGCTAAGCAATCAAGTTATTAGCAGTCAAAATACAGGCTATATTCGTGTGGATGAACACGGATGTTCACCGATTTAGCTTCAGAACGTTTGAACTCTACATAGTTATCAATAAAGTCCTTCGTAAATACGCCACCTTCAGTTAAGAATTCGTAGTCAGCTTCCAAAGCATCCAAAGCCTCATCCAATGAACCAGGTACGCTACGGATTTTACCTTTTTCAGCGTCAGACAGCTCGTAGATGTTGGTGTCAAGTGGACCATAACCCAATTCGATTGGGTTCAATTTGCGCTTGATACCATCCAGACCCGCCATCAGCATCGCTGAGAAGGCAAGGTAAGGGTTAGCGGTGGAGTCTGGTGTACGGAACTCGATCCGACAGCCTTTTGGAGTAACAGCCGCTACTGGAATACGTACAGCCGCAGAACGGTTACCTTTGGAGAATACCAGGTTAACTGGTGCTTCGTAGCCAGGAACGAGACGTTTGAACGAGTTTGTGCTTGGATTTGTCAAAGCGATCAATGCAGGTGCATGGTACAGAATACCGCCAATATAATGAAGAGCCATTTCGCTCAGATTAGCATAAGCACCTTTTTCGTAGAACAAAGGAGTGTCGCCATCGAAAATGGATTGGTGAACGTGCATACCACTTCCGTTGTCCCCGAAAATTGGTTTCGGCATGAATGTTGCCACTTTACCATATTGACGAGCTGTGTTGTGTACAATGTATTTATAGACGAGCAGGTTATCTGCTGTTTTCTTGAGTGTGTCAAAACGGAAGTTGATTTCCGCTTGGCCTGCCGTAGCTACCTCATGGTGATGGCGCTCAATTCTCAGACCTGCTTCTTCAAGCAAACGGCACATTTCACTACGGATATCTTGTTGGGTGTCTACTGGCGCTACAGGTACATATCCGCCCTTCACTCCCACTTTAAAGCCCAGGTTGCCGCCTTCTTCCTTACGGTTCGTGTTCCAAGCTGCTTCCTCGGAATCTACGAAGAAGGAGGAGCTATTCATGCCGCTTTCGTAGCGAACATCATCAAAGATGAAAAACTCGGACTCAGGTGCAAAAAATGCTGCTGTGCCCACTCCTGCGGATTGAAGAAATGCCTCAGCTTTTTTTGCAATGCCGCGAGGATCGCGGTCGTATTTTTCGCCATCTGGCGTAGCAATGTCACACAGAATATTCAGTGTAGGATGCTGAGTGAAAGGGTCGATAAAAACCGCTTCTGGATCGGGCAGCATAACCATGTCGGACTCCTCGATGCCACGATAGCCGGGAATGGAAGAACCGTCGAAAGCAACACCGTTAACAAATGTTTCTGCATCTACTTCGGAAGCTGGCAATGAAATATGGTGAGCACGACCAGACAAATCTACAAAACGAAAATCTACCCACTCAATATTATTTTCCTGAATTGTTTTCAATACGTTTTCAACGGACATGTCTTCTTCCTCCCAATTTTTCCGAACATTAAGTCTTATACAACCCTGAAATGTTCATGATCGAATGTTTTTTTCTGTCGTCATTATAAATCTCAAACATGACACGGGTCAATAGCTATGTAAGGTATTTTTTAAACTAATGTTAGATATGCTTACGCCCTTGATAACATTTGAATAGCACAAAAAGCCCGAAACATCGGGCTTTTAGGTAATTTAAATCTCATTACTGCGTTGCAGCAAAACTTTTATGCATTAATGTTAAACATTGGTTTTAAGCAATGGTACTAGGCGTGTGAAATGTTTTCCCCACAGCAGGAGCCAATATTTCCAAATCTTTCAGCAAATCTGAAAATTGATCCGGGAACAGGGATTGTACACCATCCCCCGTCATTGAGTTATCGGGATCTGTATGCATTTCAATAATTAGTCCGTCCGCTCCGGCAGCGACCGAAGCCTTCGTCATAGGAACAACCAATTCACGTCTACCCGTGCCATGGCTAGGATCAGAAATAACCGGCAAATGGCTCAACTGTTGCAACACAGGGATCGCAGACAAATCGAGTGTATTTCTGGTGTAGGTTTCAAAAGTGCGGATACCGCGCTCACACAGCATAACATTCGGATTGCCACCTGCCAAGATGTACTCGGCAGCATTCAAGAACTCGTCATAAGTCGAGCTAAAGCCGCGTTTGAGCAACACTGGCTTGCCGCAAGTACCCAACTTACGCAGTAGATCGAAGTTTTGCATATTCCGTGTACCTACTTGCAGGATATCGGCATATTCCGCACAAATGTCTACGTATTCAGGTGTCATAACCTCTGTGATGGTCAGGAGGTCGTGCTTTTGACCTGCCTCAGCCATCATGATCAAACCTTCTACACCAGTTCCCTGGAAGCTATAAGGCCCTGTACGCGGCTTAAAAGCACCACCACGGAGAACTTGCGCACCTGCTGCTTTGACCAATCCGGCAATTTCATCTATCTGTGCAGCAGATTCAACGGCACATGGTCCACCCATAATGACAAGCTCGCCTCCGCCGATATTTACTCCTTTAATGGAGATAACCGTATTTTCCGGATGAAAATCACGGCTGGCCAATTTGTAGGACTTCGATATTTTAACCACATTTTCTACGCCTTTCATTTGACGCAGATGTTCAGCCAGCTTGGGCTCTACGCTACCGATCAGTCCGATGATCGTGCGATCCGATCCCCTTGATACATGAGCCTGCAATCCTTCTTTCTCAATAACTTCAACAATAGCTTGAATATGTTCTTCAGGTGTTTGAACACCAGCGATAACGATCATTTTTTTCTTCCTCTCTATGATACATATTTTATTAACCCATTATAGATTGATATTATGACACTTAGACGCTTGTTCGCTTTTAAGCTTTTATTCGTTAAAGCAACTATACCTGTTTTAGCTATACTCGTCAAGGCTTAATTATCCCGAATTATTCAATATTCTAACTTAGTGAAGCTAACCGAATAATATCTATAAATTAAAACAATTTGAAAAGCCGCTATCCGGATGGTTGTATCCGAATAACGGCTGTAATCAATCACAAACTATTTCGTCGTTTTTGACTTCTCCCGTACAGGAGGCAGCAGTTTTTTCATATCTATGGTTCGCTGAATCTCCCACGTATCCGGGTTAGCCGCATCATACTGCTCCAAATACGTAATAACCTCTTTGGTAATCAGTGTCGGCGTGGAAGCCCCAGAAGTCACAGCCACTTTGGCTACGCCCTCAAGCCACTCCCTCTTCAGCTCGGTCACATCAGAAATACGATAAGCTGTTGTACCAGCAATTTCCTCCGAAACCTGAGCCAATCGGTTTGAATTGTTACTGCGCGGATCACCGACAACGATCACCAGATCCGCCTGTCCAGCCTGCTCAGCTACCGCTTCCTGACGTACCTGCGTCGCCAAACAGATTTCATTGTGTATCTCAGCACCTGGGAACTTCTCCAGCAGCTTCTTCATAATGTGCTTGATGTCCCATTGACTCATGGTCGTCTGATTCGTAATAAGGATTTTGCCAGCTGGTAACGTAAGACTGTCGATTTCTTCTTCCTTTTCAATCAGATGAACATGGTCAGGAGCAATACCGATAGCTCCCTCCGGCTCTGGATGATTCTTTTTGCCAATATAAACAATTTGATAGCCTTCGGCAGACTTCTCTCGAATCAGATCATGCGTTTTTGTGACGTCAGGGCAAGTCGCATCTACCGTAGTCAGCCCCTTGTCTCGTGCCAGCTTGCGAACCTCTGGTGATACGCCATGAGCAGTGAAGATAACAGTGCCGCTCTCTACCTGGCTTAAAATCTCCATACGGTTCGGGCCGTCCAGTGTAATAATCCCTTCGTCTTCAAAGGAATTGGTGACATGACTGTTATGCACAATCATGCCTAATATATAAATAGGCCGGGGTAAGTCCAGATTTCTGGCTGCCTGACGTGCCAATACCATGGCATCGACTACGCCGTAGCAGTAACCCCGGGGCGAAATTCTGAGTACTTCCAAAATGAGCCCCCGCTTTCTTCGACACAGTATACAGCTCCAAAACTGGGCAGCTGTGGGCTTCCACGCCTCTACCGGCCAATTCTATGATGTAGTTGCCTTCCTATTATAGCCTATTCCAAAGGCGCGGAAAAGCTGACCGGAAGCCAGATGACAAATGTCGTTCCTTCTCCTTGGCGCGTAACCACTTCCACAGACCCGTGATGTTCATCAATAATCCACTTGGCAATAGATAGCCCCAACCCAATTCCCTCCGTCACCCCGCGTGACTCATCTGCCCGGTAAAAGCGGTCAAAAATAAAGGGAACCTCACTCTTATCCATTCCAATGCCCGTATCACTGATCCGTAGCCCCACCTGTCCTTGATAAATAATGGCATCAAATCGGACTGTGCCTTCAGGTGTATATTTGAATGCATTATCAATGAAAATGAATAGCATTTGCTGCAAATAATCCTTGCTGCCATCCATATAAATACCATTCAGCAACGAAAAATCTCCCACATTCCATTCGGCCGTTCGCTCTAAAAACTGAGCACGACGGG
>NZ_WUDQ01000245.1:0-5252 GCF_009827695.1 Paenibacillus sp. OT2-17
TTTACGACCCAATTCCCAGTTGTGCTGGATATGAGCGTGGGGCAAGACCTTTCACAACGCATCAAACATGTGAAAGAAGGACTACGCCGCATTCCGCAAAAGGGCATTGGCTACGGGATGTTGAGATACCTGTCCGCAGCACGTGAGCAAGAGCGTTTTGTAACCGAACCTGAAATCAGCTTTAACTATTTGGGACAATTTGACCAAGATATGCAAAATCAGTCCATTGGCGTATCTCCTTACTCTAGCGGTGCAGAGCTTAGCGCCCATGCAGCTAGAACGCACACGCTGGATATGAACGGACTGATTTCCGAAGGCGAGCTGCAATTGACGATCAGCTACAGCAAGCAGGAGTATCGCCATGAAACGATGGAGCAGCTAGCTGAAGCGTTTAGAATCAGTTTGCAGGAAATCATTACGCATTGCACAGGCCGCAAACAGCAAGAGCTGACGCCAAGCGATGTCATGCTTAACAATGTAACCATGGCCGAGCTGGATCAATTGGTAGAACGGACTCGTGACATGGGGGAACTGGAAAATGTATATGCGCTGACGCCGATGCAAAAAGGCATGTTGTTCCATAGTTTGATGGATGCAGAGTCAGGAGCTTATTTTGAACAAACGACCTTTGATTTGCATGGACGCTTCCAAGCGGATATTTTCCAAGATAGCTTGAATCATTTGGCGCAGCGGCATGAGATATTTAGGGCCAATTTCATCAGCGGTTGGCAGGATGAGCCTGTGCAGGTTATTTTCCGCCGCAAGGATGTTGGTTTCAAATGTGAAGATTTGCGTCATCTGAATGATCAGGAACGTGACGCGTATGTGCAGGAATTTATTCGCAAGGACAAGGCAGCCGGATTTGATTTGTCCCGGGATGCGTTGATGCGCGTGGCGATTTTACGAACAGGTGATGAGGATTATTATTTTGTGTGGAGCTCTCATCACATCTTGATGGATGGCTGGTGTGTGGCGTTAGTCACGGATGAGGTGTTTGAGGCTTATTTTGCAGCCGTGGAGCATAGAGAGCCGAAGCTTGCCCCCGTTACTCCATACAGTCAGTATATTGAGTGGCTTGAAGCACAGGATGTAGGGGCTGCAGCTTCCTATTGGAAGGATTATTTGCTCGGCTATGATCAGCAAACTTCGATTCCGACCGGAAAAGTAGGCGTGAAAGCGGACGGTGCACAATTTGAGCATATCCTGTGCGATCTGGGCAAGGACTTGACCGGACGTATGGAAATGGTGGCCAAGCAGCACCACGTGACCACCAATACATTGCTGCAAACAGCTTGGGGCTTGCTGCTCCAAAAGTACAACGGTAGTGACGACGCTGTTTTTGGCGGTGTAGTGTCTGGTCGTCCAGCGGATATTTCGGGGATCGAAAATATGGTGGGCTTGTTCATTAACACCATTCCAATACGGATCCGCAGTGGGGCTGAGGACACCTTTGCCGATATGATCAGAACGAATCAGAAGCAGGCGCTGACTTCTCAAGATTATGAAACGTATCCGCTGTATGAAATTCAAGCCTTGAGCGAGCAAAAGCAAGATCTGATCAACCACATTATCGTGTTTGAAAACTATCCGGTGGAGGAGCAGGTCGAGCAACTTGGCGAAGGTGCAGAGTCGGATTTTGAAATTCGCAATGCCGGCATGATTGAACAAACCAACTATGATTTCAATCTGGTCGTTATGCCGCAGGAAGCGATGAAAATCCGATTTGAATACAATGCGAAGTTATATGATCGTGAAGCCGTTGAACGGACTCAGGGCCATCTGATACAGCTGTTGGAGCAGGTGGTGACGAAGCCGGACATTCGAGTGCAGGAGCTGGATATGTTAAGTGAGCAGGAGCGTGAGCAAATTCTCAGCGTATGGGGAAATACAGTTGCTGAGTATCCAAGCGGGCAAACGATCCATGGCTTGTTCGAGACACAAACGGCGCAGACACCGGAGCAGGCAGCGTTGTTCTTCGAAGGAGAGCAACTGACCTATCGCGAGCTGAATTCACGTGCGAATCGTCTGGCTCGTACCTTGCGTAACCAAGGCGTGACGAAGGATCGTTTGGTGGGTCTGATGACCGAGCGTTCGGTGGACATGATCGTGGGCATCTTCGGGATTTTAAAAGCCGGGGGTGCATATGTCCCCATCGATCCGACGTATCCAGAAGAGCGTATCCGCTACATGCTGGACGACTCGGGTGCGAAGCTGCTGTTGACGCAAAGCCATCTGGTGGACAAAGCAGCTATCGACGGTCACGTGCTGGTGCTAGATGGGGAGCAAACGGTGTATCACGAGGATGATTCCAATTTGGAGCCGTGGTCCGGTCCGAATGATTTGGCGTATGTGATTTATACGTCGGGTACAACGGGGCAGCCGAAGGGTGTAATGCTCGAGCATCATGGGCTATGCAATCTGAAAACGTATTTTGATCAGACGCTTCGGATGAGCACGTCGGATCATGCGTTGCTGTTCGCCAGCTATTCGTTTGATGCGGCTTGCTGGGAAATCTTCCAAGCGCTGTTCTGTGGAGCCACGTTGTATGTGCCAACGTCAGAAACGATTTTGAACTACGAGCGGTTTGAGCAATATATGGCGGATCATCAAATTACCGTGGCCGCTTTGCCGCCGACCTATGCGGTGTATCTGGAGCCAGAACGGATGCCAAACCTGCGTATTCTGTTCACTGCGGGTTCTGCATCTTCAACAGAATTAGTGTACAAGTGGAAGGATCAGGTGGCGTACTACAATGGCTACGGTCCCACCGAAAACTCGGTGGCGACGTCCATCTGGCCGGTATCCGAGGATGAGAGAGCCGGACAGCTGATTTCTATCGGACGCCCTGTGCCGAATCACCGGGTATACATGGTGGATGTGCATGGACATTTGGCTCCGGTGGGCGTAGCGGGTGAGCTGTGCGTGTCCGGTCCGGGTCTGGCTCGGGGTTATCTGGATCGTCCAGAGCTGACGGCTGAGAAATTTGTATCGAATCCGTTTGCAGCTGGCGAAGCGGGCTATGAACGGATGTACCGTACGGGTGACTTGGCGAGATGGATGCCAGACGGCAACATCGAATATTTGGGCCGGATCGACCATCAGGTGAAAATCCGGGGCTACCGGATCGAGCTGGGTGAGGTCGAGGCACAAATTTTGAAAGTGGAGGACGTACAAGAGGTCATCGTACTGGCCCAGGCAGACGAGCAGGGGCAAAACCAACTGGTGGCGTACTATGTCGCTGAACAAGATGTAAGCGCGGGTGAGCTACGCAGTTTACTGGGTGAGGAGTTGCCAAACTACATGGTGCCTTCGTATTTCATCCAGCTGGAGCAGATGCCGCTGACGCCGAACGGTAAAATCGACCGCAAGGCCCTGCCAGCACCAGAAGGCAGCCTGCAAAGCGGAGCGGACTATGTAGAGCCGCGCACAGCGCTGGAGCAGACGTTGGTTTCCATTTGGCAGACCGTGTTGGGGACGAAGAGACTCGGGATTTTGGATAATTTCTTTGATCTGGGCGGCGATTCAATCAAGGCAATCCAGGTATCTTCCCGTTTGCTGCAAGCGGGCTATAAGCTGGACATGAAGGATTTGTTCCAATATCCTTCTGTCTCGTTGCTGAGTGGTTATGTACACAAGGTCAGCCGTACAGCCGATCAGCGGGTGGTTTCGGAGGCAGTTAGATTGACCCCAATACAGCAATGGTTCTTTGGACAATCCTCAGCAGAGCCGCATTATTTCAACCAGTCGGTGATGCTGTATAGAGCAGAAAGGTTCGATATAGATGCATTGCATCAAACGGTGACCAAGGTAACGGAGCACCATGATGCGCTACGTATAGTCTTCCGTCAGACCGAACAGGGCTATGAAGCGTGGAATCGCGGTTTGAACGAAGGTCAGCTGTACAGTCTGGACGTTGTGGATTTGACGGATGTGCAAAACATTACAGATGTTGCAGCAGCCATTGAAATGAAAGCCAATGCCATCCAAAGCTCCATTCGTCTGGACGAAGGACCGCTGGTGAAGCTGGGACTTTTCCGCTGCATGGATGGGGATCATTTACTGATTGCCATTCACCATTTGGTGGTAGACGGCATTTCATGGCGGATTGTGTTTGAGGATTTTGCCACGGGATATGAGCAGGCGGTTCGTGGAGAAGCCATTCGTTTGCCATATAAAACGGACTCGTTCTCCACTTGGGCAGAGCGCTTATCACAATATGCGAATAGTCTGGCCATCGACGACGAACGCGAATACTGGCACCGTCTTGCCCAAACGGAAGTCGCATCGTTGCCTAAGGATCATGAGAGAGCAGAGGGACAACATTCTCTAATCAGAGACACTGCGACGGTGAGCGTAGCTTGGAGCGAGCAGGAAACACGACTGCTGCTGCAGGAAGCACATCGTGCGTACCACACGGAGGTCAATGATCTGCTGTTAACCGCACTCGGCACAGCATTATATAACTGGAGCGGTCAGGAGCGCGTGCTGGTCAATCTGGAGGGACATGGCCGGGAAGCCATTGTTCCAGATATCGACATCGACCGTACCGTGGGCTGGTTTACAAGCCAATATCCGGTGCTGCTGGGTGTGGACGGAAAGGCAGAAGTAGGGCAGCGAATCAAGCGGGTGAAGGAAGACCTGCGCCATGTACCGCATAAGGGCATTGGCTACGGCATTTTGAAATATATGTCTCAGGATGATGCCCATCATTCCCTTGCCTTGCAGCCTGAAATTAGCTTTAACTATTTGGGACAATTTGATCAGGACTTGGAAAATGGGGATATCGTTCTGTCTTCACATCCAGGTGGAGAGCCGATGAGTGATCATACCGTACTGGAGCATCCTTTGAATGTGAACGGAATGATTACGGCGGGCGCGCTGACACTGGAAATTCGCTATGACAGTAAGGTATATCATCAGCAAAATGTAGAAAACTTTGCGCAGTTGCTGCAGGAAAGCTTGCAGGAAGTGATCGCTCATTGTGCCTCCAAAGAGCGGAGTGAGCTAACACCAAGCGATGTATTGTTCAAAGGCTTGACACTGGAGCAACTGGAGCAATTGACGGAGCAAACAGCTTCTGTGGGCGAGCTGGAAAATGTATATGCTCTCTCGCCAATGCAGAAGGGGATGCATTTCCATAGCTTGATGGAGCCGGAGTCAGGCGCCTACTTCCAGCAAGCGTCGTTTGATCAACAAGGGAGCTTTGATGTAGCTGTGTTCCGCAAGAGTCTGGATGTACTGACACAGCGTCA
>NZ_WUDQ01000246.1:0-5244 GCF_009827695.1 Paenibacillus sp. OT2-17
CAGGCCAATATAAAATTTAATGAAGAAAAATATTCAAAATACGTATGGGACGCGTCCAAATATATTGGTGAAGTATTATATATCAAGGTAGTAGACCATGCCAAAGATGGTTACGGTCATATAAATGTTGATGATGTTAATGTTTATAATGAAGGGACCATATCGGATAAAGTTGACCAGGTTGCAAAAGAGCCGGAGAAAACAGATATGAAACAAAGCGGTCTCCTCACAGATTGGTCCGCTGTTTCTGGACAGTGGATTCCTTCCACAAACGGCAGCATCGGAGGAGTATGGGAATGTCCTACGTTAGTCGAATTGCCGGTTGATGGCGATCCTTCAAAAAGAAAGTGGGTCCTACAGGTAAGTATAAATGATGGTGCTCCGGCAGGCGGATCGGGCATGCAGTATTTTGTAGGCAGCTTTGACGGTAAAACGTTTAAAAATGAAAATACTTCCGATAAAGTGTTATGGACTGACTATGGCGCTGATTTTTATGCTGCTGTGGATTGGAGTGGAGTAGAAGGGAAGAATGGTGAGAAATATTGGCTCGGCTGGATGAGTAATTGGAAGTATGCCAACGATACACCCACCTCAACGTGGAGAAGTTCAACAACACTGCCGCGGAAGATGGAGCTCACTCAAACCACAAAGGGTCTACGTTTAAAACAAACCCCTATTTCGCTAAAAAGCATTCGTGACAGAGGGGATCGTATATCGTATACCAATAAAATGATATCGGGTAACAGCCATCTTCTTTCTAATTTATCAGAAGATACATTTGAACTGATCGCTTTGTTTGATGTATCGGATACTAAGGCAACAGAATTTGGCTTCAAGATCCGTGAAGGAAGTGAGCAATATACTACTGTCGGTTACGATGTCTACAACGAACAATTATTTGTAGACCGGACTCATTCAGGAGATTTCGATTACGGAAGTAGTGTAGTTGGCAAGCATGAGGGACCATTACAGGCAAAAAACGGCACGGTTAAATTGCAGGTAATTGTTGATAGATCAGCTGTAGAGGTGTTCGGTAATGATGGTACGACCGTGATTACCGATCAGATATTCGCGGATTCTGCAAGCAAAGGATTAAAAATTTATAGTAAGGGCGGAAATGTGAAGCTGAAATCTTTGGACCTATATCCTCTAAAGAGTGTATGGAAAGAAAAGAACTCTTCTTTTAAATCAAACTTATCAGGTTGGACCATCGTTAACGGGAAGTGGGCGGACACCATTCATGGAAAACAGGGACAGAGTAAGGGAGATGCTTTCATAGTATCAAAAGTGACCGGCAGGAATTTTGTATATGAAGCCAATATAAACGTGCCAGATACAGATTCCCACCCCGGTAATTCTGAAAAAGATTTGATAGATAACTCCATTGGAGCAGGTTCGTTGGTTTTTCGTTCTGACTTAACAGCAAAGAATTCGTATGCAGCAAATGTTGATATAAAAAATAATATTGTAAAATTAATTAAATTTGTTGATGGAACTGGATATGAAATTGCGACATATAACAATGATGGAAAACTGGATTTACAGCCAAATACAGATTATCATCTCAAATTAGAAGCGCAAGGCGACATCACTAAGGTTTATTTGAACAATAAATTAGTTATAGACACAAAAGATCAAACTTATAAAGAAGGAAACTTTGGTCTCAATGTATGGGATACAACGGCTTTTTTTAATGAAGTTAAAGTGAAACTAAAACATAAAGATGAATGATTAAAATCAGGCTAAGTGTAAATTGACTTAATGCAACCACTCTATTTGTATAGGCTTGGTTGCACAATTTTTGGTACTTCGCGAATAATTTTTTCTTTCATTTGCGATATAAAAGTTTTCATTTTCATCGACTAAGCTTTTCGTCATTCATTGGAAGGTGCCCTGATCAGCAGCATCTTTCCAATGAACGACGGATCTCTACATAAAAAGGTGTCCAGCGACCTTAGAGATCGTCGGACACCTTTGCAGTTCTTACGTTCCTTGATTCAACCTTGCGCTACGAAACGATTAACTTCTTCCAACGACGGCAAGGCTGCAATCGCTCCAACTTTAGTGCACACGATGGCGCCAACTTGATTGGCAAGTGTCACAAATTCCTGCTGCTGCTTCGCGTTAGAGGTAAATGCCTTAGGCTGACTCAACTGGCTGATTTGATACAGCATTGCTCCGACGAAGGCATCTCCGGCACCAGTAGAGTCGATCGATTTGACAGCAATGCTGCCGACTAACGAACGGGAGGCACCACTTGAGATGAGGGTTCCTTCTTTCCCTAAGGTAACTGCCACCGTCTTGGCTCCCAACCCATGCAAAAGATCCAATGAAGCATCGCGGTCAGCCAGCCCTGTAATGATGTTTAATTCCTCTTCGCTTACTTTTACCAAATCCGCATTGTGTATTCCTCTTCTGGACAGTGTGATAAATTCCTCCTGCCTGTCTTTCCAGAGGTCCCCCCGGTAATTGGGATCAAAGGAGGTGAATTGCCCGTTGGCCTTCGCTCCATCCAATAAAGACAAATACGCTTCTCGGAAAGGATCGGCGAGCAAGGCCGTTGCCGAGCCAAAATGCAGAATGGCTGCCTGCCGGGTCCATTCTCTATCAATGTCCTGCAGAGACAGTTGACGGTCAGCTCCGCGGTTGAACACGAAATCCCGTTCGCCGTTAGCGGCAAGGGAAACAAAGGCCAGTGTAGTCGGCGTTGACGGATCAAATAGGAGCATGGACGTATCCACATGCTGCTCATCCAACGTTTGCTTCAGGTACATGCCAAAGGGATCAGCCCCGACTTTCCCCAAGAATGACGCTTTTCCTCCGAGCTTGGCTACGGCTGCGCTTACATTTGCCGGAGCGCCGCCGGCCTGCTTGGAGAAATGCTGACCCTTGGCAAGATTAACATCAATATCCGTGCAGAAAAAATCAATGAGCAGCTCGCCCACACAAAGAACCGTTCTGTCATTTTTCACTTTGATTCACCTCTAGGTAGATTTAGTTTAGAACAGGGGTCGAGTCCCGGTATACGATATCCGTTGCAACATGAGTCACTCGGTATGGCATGGTATTGTCTTTGATTCTGGACAATAACATTTCGGCTGAAATAATACCCATCTGACTACTATAAATATGCACGGTTGTAAGATGAGGCTCGACAACCCGGGATTCCGAAGCATCATCGAACCCGCAGACAGCAACATCTTCCGGAACTTTAATCCCTTTGTTTTTCAAAGATTTGATCACGCTGATGGCAATGAAATCATTGGCACAAATAAAGACGGAGGGACACTCCCTCAGGGCATCCAACTGCTGTTCCATCCAGTTCTCCTCTATAAAGAAGTTGCGGTCAGGCGCTACAATGCTATGAGCAGGATCTACGGCGATTCCTGCTTCAGCTAAGGCCTTATTAAATCCGGTCCAGCGTTCATTGAAGCTTTTGCAGTGATTGTAATCGCCTACAAAACCGAAGCTTTCATAGCCATGATTAATTAATTTCCGGGTAACACAGTATGTGCTGTGTTCATTTTCCATTAATACCAGATCCGCCTTCAATTCTGGATACATCATATGCGCAGCGCAATCAATAAAAATGGTTGGGATGCAAAGATCTGTGATCATCTTGCTGTATTCCTTGCTGAACATTTCGATGCAGAAGATGCCAGCCACATTCGAAGGTTCGAAATTGCCGGGCAGGGTCATCGAATTGATATCGTTCTCACGGACAAAGTAAATGGATAATGTATAGCCCTGGTTGCTGATTTCCTTCTCCAGCCCGCTGATCAGTAGCGATCCAAAGTGTGAACTATTGGGAAGATTACAGGTCAAAAGTGCGATATTGCCCTGTTTTTCAGAGGCTGTTTCCATATAAGAAAATTGTTTGTATTTAAGCTCCACTGCCTTTTTGATCACCTTGTCCCTCGTTACGGCAGGAATATTCTCTACTCCATTAAGCGCCTTGGATGCAGTGTTTCTAGAAATCCCCAAGGCATCAGCGATATCTTGTATCGTAACCTTTGACTTTCTCGTCATTTTGTTCACCTTATTCTCCGAATTAAGATTCTCCATATTTCTAAATATATAGTATTTTCATGTTTTTAACAATGAATTTATTCAAATGAACAATAAAAATTTACATTTGTTTATTTATATCGTGTGTTTTTGATGTATTTTTGCTAAAAACATTATAATTATCTTGAAATATGCTTTTTGAATGAATTTATTCACCCGAAATATATTGACTAATTAAATATACATCTGCTAAATTGTAAGAGTAAAAAGTGTTCAAATGTAAATTGTAAACCCATTCATTTTGGGGATGTGTAAAATTCTAGTTCTGTTGGAGGTGTGGATATTACAAGCAAGTATTTGAAAACATCTTGGTGAATTATGTCAGAGAGGTGACATAACATGGCTTATATTTTGTGTCGTATAACAAGCCGTGAACAGTAGGAGGGAAAACATTGGGGAATTCGATCGTTCAAAAAAGGGGACTAAAGGCTTCAGAAACAAAAAAAAGAAACCATTGGTTAAGCTACATGGTTCGAAATTATATATTGTATTTGTTTCTGCTTCCGTCCATAATTCTTACCGTCATTTTCAAGTATATTCCCATGTACGGCTCGATCATTGCGTTTAAAAATTTCAGCCCAAGAAAAGGAATCATGGGCAGCGAATGGGTTGGATTTGAACATTTTCAGCGCTTTCTTTCATCACCAAATTTTTATGACATTTTAATGAATACGCTTAAATTAAGCGCTTACGGTCTTATTCTCGGTTTCCCAGTACCGATTATTCTGGCCTTAATGCTAAATCTGATCAGAGGAGCGAAGCTCAAGAAGAATATTCAGCTTATTGTATACGCACCTAACTTCATCTCGGTTGTTGTTGTTGCCGGTATGCTGTTTGTTTTTCTATCGCCAGCTGGAATAGTGAACGCTTTGGTAACAACCTTCACCGGCAAGCCGATTTCTTTTATGACTGATCCCGCCTATTTCCGAACGGTATATATTTTGTCCGGTATATGGCAAACAGCGGGCTGGTCCTCTATCATTTATGTGGCCACCTTAGCCAATGTGGACCCGCAGTTGCATGACGCTGCAACAATTGATGGCGCTTCATTGATGAAGAGAATCTTCCACATTGATCTGCCAGCTCTTAAACCCGTCATGGCCGTCCTGTTCATTCTCGCTGCAGGAGGTATTATGTCGATCGGCTATGAAAAGGCTTACCTGATGCAGACGGCTC
>NZ_WUDQ01000247.1:0-5239 GCF_009827695.1 Paenibacillus sp. OT2-17
GCGGTACCATGTGGGCAATTACCCGCTCCAAAGAACTGCTGCGGGGCGAAGGTATAACAAAGGAGCCCGGTGTAACGACTGCTACCTTCGGCCTCTGCATCACCTCACCTACTTTCTGACCCTATTCCAACACTCTTCAACAATCATCTTGTATCATATCGTCTGCCTCCCTGAAAGGTGCCTCGCTTCTAACTTTGGGCTTACCGCAAGGCTAGCGTCCATGCCTGGCCGATCTTTGATACATATGATGGACTAGAATCACAGTATGATCAGTTGGAGTGACTACAAGGAGGGCGGACATACTCATGTTGCATGTCGGCGTCATGCTCAACCCGGCAACCTACCGGGGCATTCCCGCCATGAGGACGCGATATGAATCTATCGCCAATTACGAGGACGCCGGGTTAAGCTACGAGCTCATCCCCTGCTTTCTTCGTCTGGAGGATATTCATATAGCGACCGGAACATGCCGGGCTTTTGTTAAACACGGCAACGAGTATCGGCAGATGACTCTTCCGTTGCCGCCGGTCATCCACAATCGGACTCTCTATCGGCAAAATGAAAATGCTAGCGATATCAACAAGCTTGTACAAAAGGGATTCTATATTTTTAATGAACAAAACCGTTTCCACAAAGACCATATACATGCAATTCTGCAAGAAGACCCTTTGCTACGCATCCACCTCCCCAAAACATTGCAAGGCAACCTTTCCTCCATCCATACCTTGATGGAGGAAACCGGAGATGTTGTAATTAAACCCAGTAGCGGTAGCGTAGGTAGAGGAATTATGCGTCTGCGGCATTCCCGCGGAGGCTGGACTTTGCAATGTGCTCATCCGGCTATACCTGAGCGTTGGTCCACACTACGTTTGAATGTTGGGGAACTCCCATTATTTCTACACAAACGACTGCTGCATGTGCCTCATATCGTACAGGAAACCATACCGCTTGCTTTGAACAATAATCGTCCGTTTGATGTCCGTGTGTCAGTTCAGCGCGGATATGGCGGTATCTGGGGTGTGACAGGCATGTATGCTAAAATTGCTCCTTCCCACACCTTCGTTTCCAATGTTGCACAGGGCGGTACGGCCCGTTCCCTACTGGAGGTATTATCACAAACCGAGACGGTTCAGACTTCGAACGCAGTCCGGCTGATGAATGAATTGGAGCGACTCTCGTTACAAATCGTGCACCGACTGGCACAAACCCTTCCCCGTCTCGCCGACGTCGGTCTGGATCTGGGAATTACCCATGAGGGCAAGATTGTTTTTATCGAATGCAACGGTCGTGATCAGCGCTATGGCTTCAGCCAGGCGGGCATGCACAATGTCTGGAAAGAAACATACACTCAGCCGATGGCTTACGCTCGTTGGCTTCTCGAACGGATGCCTTCGTCAGACACCGAACGTTCACCAGGCCGTCCACTGTATTGATTTACGTCACATTCTGTGTCAATATAGTTCAGAGCGGCCGGACAGGTTCCGGCCAAGACGGCTCGGAAATGAACAAGGGGGATCTGTAATGGCAAAACAGTGGCTGCGGCTCATGACGGAGCTATCATCGCGCAAGTGGGTGTGCCGGATTGTAGGCTCCTTCGCGCAAAGCGGTGCAAGCCGACTTTTTATCCCCACCTTTATACGTACGTACCAGATCCAGACGCATGAGGCGGAACAGGAATGGAAGGAATACCGTTCCCTGAACGCCTATTTTACACGCAAATTAAAAGCGGGCATGCGCCCGATTGATACGAACGCCGAGGTGATGACCAGTCCGGTGGATGCACGGATTACTTTCACTGGCCCAATTACGTCCGGCACTCTTTTGGATGTCAAAGGGCAGGACTATACGCTGGAAGAGCTTCTTAACCGCTCTCCGCGTCTTGAAAAATACACACACGGCTATGCTTTTGTACTCTATCTCAGCCCGACGGATTATCATCGCATTCATGCACCAGTATCCGGTACGCTGGTAGAAAAAGAACATCTGCGCGGCAAGGTATACCCAGTGAATGACTTCGGCTTGCAACATATGCGAGCAGTTCTTAGCCGCAATGAACGACAGATTACGTACATTGCCCATGAATATGGTGAGGTGGCGGTCGTCAAGGTTGGCGCAATGAATGTGAGTAGCATCAAATATACGGATGATAAAGCCGTCTCATGGATAAAAGGAGACGATCTCGCCTATTTCGAATTTGGATCAACTGTCGTTTTGCTAACTGAAAACGGCACGTTTGATCCAGACCCCGCATTGAAGCCGGGGGATGCGGTGAAAATGGGACAACGTCTGGGTTGCTTTCGACATGATCCCAAAGCATAAGTGAATTTACCGTAACCGTATTATAGCTACACATATGAGCATCGGGATCGGATGATGCTAAATTGCTCATAAAAAAAGGACCCGGCGTAACTGCTCGGGTCCTTTTTGGAATTTATCCTTTATATTCGTTATTCGTTAATCCCATTACGCCTAAATCCGAAACAGCTTGTCCACCGTCCATAGCATTACCGGATCTCAGACGGACTTTTCCCCGTATACTGCTTGAATTGGCGGCTGAAAAAAAAGATGTCACGATACCCCAGAGCCTCTGCCACCTCGGTCACATTCATTCCGGCATGTAGTAATAGATGCTGTGCACGCTCAATCCGCATACTGATAATATGAGATTGCGCGGACACACCCAGCAGCTCCTTGAATTTAATCGAAAAATAACGCGGTGACAGCCCCGCCCGTGCAGCCAAATCCTCGACGCGATGAGGAAGTCCCGGATGCTGACGCACATAGTTGGCCGTTTCCCGAATGACCTCGGTGAGCTGGTTACTGGCCTGTTGCTCCTGAGGCTCCTTGCGGTCCGCACGCAGCAGATGAATCATCAGTTGTTTCAGGATCAGCTTGCCTTCCTCGTCAGCTCCGTAAGCACGCTCCAGACGTAGTCGAACGTATCTGGCAAGCATATGCTCTACCTCGAACGTTTCCTCCAGCATACGGTAGCTTGCAGGGATAAGCTTTGGCTGTTCGATAAGATCAAAATGAATATAGGTAAGTATGAGAGGCTTTTGCGGGTTATGCGTGGCACGGGTATCATCCCCCGGCTTGAACAGGAAGCAACTCCCCTTGCTTACCGGATACGACGTCCCGTTTAAGATCACTGTTCCTTCTCCGCTCCATACATAAAATAAATCATAGTTTGGCATCGGCTTCTCGCGTACCTGCCACTTCCAGCCCGGCTCGCACACAATTTTGGCGAAAGCCGACAACAGGATAAACGATGACGCAGATGTATCCAGCAAAATCTGCACCTCCTCTTGTTCATCTTTGGTTGTCCTTTATCCCGTTAATTTATAATATAAGCTCAGCGCCGTCATTAAGCAAAAAAATGCGCTTTTATGTTCCAGATGCTTTTGCGTGACGCTTACAGTGTGTAATGCTATAATATGTAATCAAAATGACTTGGAAGGATGAAACGGGAATGAATCCACTGGCAGCGCAGTTAAACCAAAACATTCAGACAGGCAACGAGCATGTATATCAAATGCTTTCTCTTTTAGGGAAAGAAATTTATTTCCCAAAAGAAGGGATTTTGAGTCAATCCGCAGAAGCAGGGAAGCTTGCTAAAAAGTACAACGCTACGATTGGCATTGCTACTGAAGGCAATGGTCCTATGCATTTGGAGGTCATTCAGGAGAAGTTGTCCGCTTACAATCCCAAGGATTTATACCCTTACGCTCCCCCTGCGGGCAAACCTGAACTTCGTAGTGTATGGCGTGACAAAATGCTGAAGGAAAACCCTTCATTGGCTGGGAAAACTTACGGCCTTCCCGTAGTTACGAACGCGCTGACCCACGGTTTGAGCATCGTTGCCGACCTGTTCACGGATGAAGGGGACGCTGTCATTTATCCAGACAAAAACTGGGAAAACTATGAGCTGACTTTCGGTATTCGCCGTCATGGACGTTTGGTGAATTTCCCGTTGTTCACAGAGGATCAACGTTTTAATAGTGAAGGATTACGCGACGCGCTACTGGCACAGAAAGAATACGGCAAAGCGATCGTTGTGCTGAACTTCCCGAATAACCCAACAGGCTACACACCGGGAGTGGAAGAGGGTAAAGCAATTGTTGCTGCCATCCAGGAAGCCGCGGAAGCGGGCATCAATGTCGTAGTTGTGACGGATGACGCTTATTTTGGTCTGTTCTTCGAGGACTCCCTGCATGAATCACTATTCGGTCAGTTAGCTGGACTTCATCCGAGAATTCTACCCGTCAAAATTGACGGAGCTACCAAGGAAGAATTCGTTTGGGGCTTCCGTGTCGGATTTATTACCTTTGCTTCGGAACATCAGGATGTACTGAGCGCACTGGAACAAAAAACATTAGGGATTATTCGGGCAACGATTTCGAGCGGTCCTCACCCATCTCAAACCTTCGTCCTGGATGCCCTCAAGTCAACGGACTTTGAACAACAGAAGAAAGAAAAGTTCCAGATTATGAAGGGACGGGCTAACAAAGTCAAAGCGTTGCTCGATAGTGGAAAATACGGAGATGTATGGAGCTACTATCCTTTCAATTCGGGTTATTTTATGTGTCTCAAGCTGAACGGCTTGTCCGCTGAACGACTGCGCACACATTTGCTGGAACAATATGGGGTAGGAACAATTGCGCTGGGTGAATATGACCTCCGAATCGCATTCTCATGTATCGAGGAAGAGTATCTGGAAGACCTGTATGACATTGTTTACCGTGGCGCACAAGATTTGTTGAACACCTAATATGTAACAGATTAAATATAGCATCATTAGCGGTATGCCAGATGTTGCGCATACCGCTTTTTAATGGGCTGAACCATTGTGAATGACACTTCGCAACAAACTATCCTTCAGCAGCGAGCAAAGATTTCTGTGCGAGTGGCAGCAGGATGACTACCTCGGTTCCGACTCCGGGCTCACTCTCATAGTGTATACTTCCGTTCATAGCTTCAATGATTCGAAAGGAGACGACCGTTCCCAGTCCCGTTCCTACCTCTTTGGTTGAAAAAAACAAAGTACCCACTCGCTCCAGATGCTCCTGACTCATGCCTTTTCCGGTATCCCTAATATGCAGACATGCCTTCTCTTCCTGAATCGCCAGCTTTATGTATACCCTGCCCCCATCATCCGCAGCTTCGATCGCATTTTTCGTCACATGTATTAACGCCTGTAACAGCTGATTACGATCCATATGTACGTATATTTCATTCCTTA
>NZ_WUDQ01000248.1:0-5229 GCF_009827695.1 Paenibacillus sp. OT2-17
TCTCCTGCTGATACTGATCTGCATTATAAGCGCGTACTACCCGAAGTCCGATCAGATGCTCACGTGTTACCCTGTTCAGATTATCGGTGAGACGCTGGATTCTCTGGAAACTTGGAAGAGCGAAAACAACAATGACACTTAGCATCAGGATCAGAGCAGCCACGGCCGCTCCTGTGGAGGCGGTCCACTGCCAGTTTTTATCCGCAATCTTCACAATGGCCCACACGGCCAGAATCGGTGCCTTGATGATCACCTGCAGCCCCAGCGCAACCACCGTTTGAATCTGCGTAACATCGTTCGTGGAGCGGGTAATGAGGCTTGCCGTCGAAAAGTTATTCATCTCTTCCATTGAAAAGGATAAGGTCTTGTCAAAGACCATCGCACGCAGACGCATAGCCAGCCCTGCAGCCACCTTTGCCGCGAAATATCCCACAATAATAGATGCAATCATACTGCCGACGGCACAAAACAACATGTAACTGCCGGGAATCAGCAGTTCGGACACAGGCGTTCCTTCCGTTTGCAGCTTGGTCGTAATTTCCGCCATATAATCAGGTAGCTTCAGATCAAGCCATACCTGCACAACGATGAAGGCTAGGCTGCAAACCACAAGCATCCATTCATTTTTCTTGAGATATTTGAATATCTTTAGCATTCTGTTGCTCTCCTTTTATCTGATAGTCTTTGATGTTTGGTGAAGTATAGTGCATCCTGCTCTGCATAGAAATTCAGCTTCTAGAGACAATAAGCTTAATGAGTCGGATCAGTTCTTTGGCATCTTCTTCGTCTAACTTTCGAAGAACATTCTCGGTCCATGCGATTCCTTCATTATACCTATCAATCATAAATTGCTTACCTGAATCCGTAATGAATACAATCACTTTACGTTTGTCGTTGACATCAGTACGCCGTACAACTAGTCCTTTCTTCTCCAGGCTCTTCAGTGCCGTTGCCACCCGTCCCGTACTAACGGACAAGTATTCGCTCAAGTGGCCAGAGGTAACCCCGTCCTTATTGAAATTCAGACAAATGAGAATCCCCATTTCGCCACGTGAAAAGTGCCCTCGTTCCTCTAATGCTGGTTTCCGCGATTTGACGATATACTCGAATAGTTCTTTCGCTAATGCTTTATAATCCAATGGTCACAACACCTTCTCCCTAATACCTTATAGTATGAGATAATTAATCTTATAGTATAAGATAATAATAATGTCGGGTTACAAAGTCAATTAGAGAAAATATGGAATACAAAAAAACCTTCGTAACCAGCTTGTATTTTTACCAATTTTTCTACACAAAAGTCCAATGGAAATGACCAAAGAAAACTTGAGGAGCAGTTTGCAGCAGATATGGAGAAATCTCATGAATCTTGAAAAGGACCGGATCAGTACGGCTCAAATAATATTACTTGGGCTTTTCTCACTTATCGGGGATATGTAAGAGACTGCTTCTAAAAGTAAAGCAGCAGCTCACTAGGACTTGAAAAATAAAGTCTTAGACTGCTGCTGCTTTTACCAACATTCACTTCTACCATTAAAATCAAAGATACTACTATTTTTAAAAGCATTTCTGATAGCAGCATTTCGCTGTTCAAGCAACCATCTCCCGCCACTCAACTGTGACCCATGATATCAACAAGATCAAACTATTAGGAACGGAGCGCTTTCCGAGGTACAAAAGGTGAATTTCCTTACAACCTAATAAAACCAGGATGTAAACAGATTGTTAACCGGTTTATAGATCATCATGACCAGAAGCAATGGGCTCGGCACATTGATTTTGTACAAGGAGCAGACCACTACACCAATGCCCGTGATCCAAAACAAGCCCCAGACCAGAAGGTCACGGCGCCTGCTTCCTCGTGTCAGCAAAGGCACATCGATGACCGCACAAACCGCTGCTGTTGCCAGAAAAAGCAGTAACACCATTGCGCTCACTCCTTGATATCTTCAATAAAAGATTTGTATGTCATACCAATTCGGTTAATCGACACGCTGGCTTTGTAATGGATAGGTAGCGATTTTAGGTAATTGTCCCCTTTTTTCTGTTGTAGCCTAGCCCAAGCTTGGGGGTTGGCACGGTAGATCAACTGTCCAAAGCCCATAATATCCACATTATAGCGCTCATTAATTTGCTTAACTGCAGTTTTCATCCGCAAGATAATTCGTTCTTCCGATTTCCTTTCCAGCCCTGTAATCACGCGCTCTGCTTCCAGATTATCTTTGCTCATTACCTCTTCAACATTACACAGGGCCTTTACATGGATGTAAATATGTGGTTCACCGTCAATCATCTTGACTTTACGTTTGGTGTCTGTATGAAGTGCTTCAATGACGATGGGCCGTCCGTCGTCTCCTATTACAGGACCTGAGCTTTTGACAACGTTATTGGTGATATAATTGTAGCCAATCGTCTCGTTATCGCTTAACCACCCGATCATCTTATCCTTCCGAAATACAGCTATATTACTGTACTGTAATTTGGCTGTGGGCGAGCTATCTTCCACATTGCTCTTCTTTTCGCCCTCACTAACACTGCCTGACATCTTCACTCCAGTTAGCACCGGATTCTTCCCCTCGTACAACAAATCTTCAATAAATTGGTTCAAAGAAACAGCGACTGTTTTGCCCGATGTCTTATAAGATTTGTCCAGGGAATTATATAATTTACTTGCCGGTAATCTCTCTAGCGGGGTAAGGACCTTCAGAACATCTTCGGCAGTGGTGTCTTTGGCGACCATGGCATAGAAATCATTACGCGGCTCTCGGCTCCGCTTCAGCATATCAAGTGCCTCGCTAATTCCGGCCCGGGCAAGCTCCTCTCCAATCACCAGTATACGGATATGCCCATAGTAGCCAGCTCTCGCACTTTCCAGACTGGACTTGCGCTGGGCTTCATAAATCGTTGGGACCGTAAAGGTAGATACAATCACTGGCACCCCTGCACCTCCCGTCCCTCCCGCCGCCTGCGAGGCAATTGCTGAAGGAATAACCACCTGCAGTGTAACCTTATAGCCAGATTCAGCCTTATCTAGCCCCATTCCCAGCACAAAGGCCATTTCATTTAACTCCTGTCTTTCCCAGCACCCGCTGAGCAGCATAGGGACCAAAAGGGTAAGCAGCAGTCGCGAAACAGTTTTACGGTTTTTTGGGCTCATCTGCCGACTCCTTTTGCTTGGTTGTGCTTTGACGGTCAAGATTTTGAATCATACTTTCTGCCGGCCTTGTCTTTAAACGCGGCCAGGTAAAGCGGAAGATGGAATCCTTCAGATCATTTGAACGGTATGGACCGATCGGACTCATATAGGGCATGCCAAAAGAACGCAGACTCGCCAAATGCAGCACGATTAAAAAGATACCGAATAGTATTCCGTATAGTCCAATAAAGCCAGCTAGTCCGATAAGAACAAAGCGAATGATTCTTGCAGCGATCGACATGCCCGTCTCTGGTATCACAAAACTGGATATGGCCGTAATGGATACAATGATAACCATTGCTGATGAGATAAAGCCCGCGGCAACCGCCGCCTGTCCTATTACAAGTGTTCCAACAATGGATATCGCCTGCCCTATATTTTTTGGAATCCTCACTCCCGCCTCCCGCAAAATCTCATACGTTAATTCCATGAGTACTGCCTCCACAAATGCAGGAAAAGGAACGCTTTCTCTCTGTGCGGCAAGGCTGATAACCAGATTGGTAGGGATCATCTCCTGATGATAGGTCGTAACCGCCACATAAAATGAAGGCGCAAGCAACGTAATGAAAAAGGAAAGAAAACGGATGAACCGTAGCAAGGTGGCAATATCGGCCCGCTGATAATAATCTTCGGCAGATTGAAAAAAAGCGACAAAAAAGGTAGGCACCAACAGGACAAAGGGGGTTCCATCCACAAGAATCGCCACTTTGCCTTCCAGGATTCCCGCTGCGATAGTATCCGGCCGGTCGCTGTTATAGATCGTGGGGAACGGCGTAGCAGCCGTATCTTGAATAAACTCCTCAATATATCCGCTCTCCAGGATACTGTCCGTATCTATTTTGGCCAATCTGCGCTTCACCTCCTGCACCAGGTCAGGATTAGCGATGTTGGCGAGATACATAATGGATACACTGGTTTGAGTCACCTTACCAATTTGGAAGGTTTCTAGCCATAGCTGGCTATCTTTAATTTTCCTTCGAATCAGCGCCGTGTTTGTCCGCATATTTTCCGTGAACCCTTCCATCGGCCCACGTACAACTGATTGTGAGCTTGGTTCGCCTACATTCCGGTCCTCCCATCCAGGCAGTCCGATCCGTAGGGCGCTGGATGTTCCGTCAACCAGCACCATGATATTACCGGATAACAGCTCATGAACAAATTGCCCAAGGTCATGCGTGACGGATAGATCCCCCGCAATCAGCATACGTTTTCGCAAAAGCTCAATCTTCTGATTAGCATCAAGATCTCTCATTTGGTCAGGGGTACAACGTTCCTGAAGCGAAAATAATATGGAGTTATGCAGAACCTGTGTATCCACAAGACCATCAATATAAAGCAAAGCGATATGCGTAGACTCATCCAATTCCAGCTTTTTAGTGATCAAATCGGTGCTTGTCCCGAGCAGTTGAACCAACTGCACCAAATTGTCCTCCAAGCGGTGTGATAATGTGCCAGTAATTGTATCCTTCATCTCACAACCTCCGCATTCCGTGAGCAAACTACAAATAGTATGACAGAAGAACTTGATAATTATCCCCTTAACATTCCTTTTCGACTATCAATTAATAATTATGTTATAAAATCACATACTAAAGGAAATGACAAAAGAAAACTTGAGGGGCAGTTTGCAGCAGATTTGGAGGAATCTCATGAATCTTGAAAAGGACCGGATCAGTACGGCTCAAATGATGTTACTTGGACTTTTCTCGCTAATCGGGGAAATGGCACTTGTGTATCCTGCAGCAATGGCAACCGGAGCCCACGAGGATGCGTGGATTGCCGCCTTGATTAGTATTCCGCTAGGACTTGCATGCGTAAAGCTGATGATATCTACATCAAATATTGATCCAACTAAAACGATTATTGAGCTTTCATTACAAGTATTAGGAAAATGGGTGGGTGGAGCTGTAGCGTTGAGTTATTTATTCTTTTTCCTGATTGCAGCCTCCACCTATATCAGAGAAATCGAAGATTTCATGTGCACACAGATTTACGAAGGGACACCCGGCGGGGTCATTCGCTTCATGGCGATT
>NZ_WUDQ01000249.1:0-5225 GCF_009827695.1 Paenibacillus sp. OT2-17
CAATGATGAGGAGAACAAAGCTGACGGCGGTCCATACAATCGCTTTCTTGTTCACCTCATCCTTTTTCTTTTGCAGACTGGGCGGCTTGCGCTTGGTCTTCATATCAGCAATCCCTCTTTTCTAACGGGCTAAGGTCTTGTCTTACTATGTCCATTGTAAATGGTTTGATTATACATTTTCAATGACATCTCCATGACAACTGAATTGTTCTGATACTACACCTCGCAAATTACTTTCTTTTTGGTATGGAAAAAGCTAAACTATTTTGTAGAGATGTTTTTTTAGGATTGTGCAAGGGCATAGAACGGAGTGGATGAATCGTGTTGTATCGAAGGATTGCTAAACCTGTTTTTTTTAAAATGAGTCCAGAGACGGCCATCATGTAGTCATTGACGGCTTAAAACATGCGGGTTCACTCCCTGGTGGAGCAGCGACACTGCGAGGGATGTACGGAGTCAAGGAAACGGAGGATCTTGCCGTTGATCTGTTTGGCATTCATTTTCCCAACCCGATTGGACTGGCTGCAGGACTGGATAAAAATGCAGAAGCGGTTACTGGTTTTTCTTCTATCGGGTTTGGATTTATGGAAGTGGGAACGGTGACACCTGTGGGACAGCCCGGCAATGATCGACCTCGTTTGTTCCGACTGCCTCCCGATGAGGCGTTAGTCAATCGGATGGGCTTTAACAATCTGGGTGCTGAGAGCATGGCCAAACGTCTGGCTGCACTCAAACATCGACCTGTTCCGGTCGCAGTTAATATCGGTAAAAATAAACTCACGCCCAATGAGGATGCTCATAAGGACTATGAAAAGTGTATTTCTGCACTGTATCCATATGCGGACTTCTTTGTAGTGAATATTAGCTCGCCGAATACGCCGGATTTACGAAAGCTCCAGCATGGTCATGAACTGAAGTCGCTATTGGAAGCGGTTCGGGCAGAGATGGGAGTCCAGGCGAAAAAGTATGGCAATGCCAAGTCTGTACTGGTTAAAATTGCGCCGGATGTATCGAATGAGGAATTGGAATATATGACAGACGCGATTGCTGCCAGTGGAGTAGACGGCATTATTGCGACCAATACAACAATATCCAGAGCTGGTCTGACGCACCGAAATGCGAGTGAAACAGGAGGGCTGAGTGGTAAGCCGCTGCGTGACCGTTCCACAGAGGTCATCGGACGGGTGTACCGCCAGACGGAAGGTAAGCTGCCTATTATCGGATCAGGCGGCATCTTCACGAGTCGTGATGCCTATGACAAAATTAAAGCAGGCGCAAGCCTGATTGAAATTTATACAGCATTGATCTACGAAGGGCCGGAAGTGAATAGGGCTATACATGCTGGCCTGCGTGAGATGCTTCGAAAGGACGGCTTTAGACACATTACCGAGGCTGTTGGTGCAGATCACAGATAAAAAAGTGTTGTCGGAAGAGACAGGAGGTACGGGGATGGACGGAAGAGACTGGGGAACATTTTTACTGCCATACGATCAGGCGGTGGAAGAGCTTAAGGTCAAGTTCAAAACAATGCGTGCGGAGCTGAAAAAGCGCGAGGAATACGCTCCTATCGAATTCGTAACCGGACGGGTTAAAAAAATATCAAGCATCCTCGATAAGGCGAAGAGATTACAGGTTCCTTCTGATCAGCTGGAGACGGGAATCGAGGATATTGCAGGCATTCGCATTATGTGTCAATTTGTAGAGGATATTCGGCGGGTGGCCGAATATATCAGAAGACGTAAGGATTTGACCGTACTGTATGAAAAGGACTATATCACTAATTATAAAGACAGCGGCTATCGTAGCTTTCATATGATTGTGGAGTATCCGGTTCAAACAGCAGTGGGGCTGAAAATCGTGCTGGCAGAGATTCAAATCCGCACGTTGGCTATGAATTTTTGGGCAACCATAGAACATTCTCTTAGCTATAAGTATCGTGAAAGCTTGCCTGATAATATGCGCACACGGTTGAAAAAGGCAGCTGAGGCAGCCTTTGTATTGGATAATGAGATGTCTTCCATGCGTCTTGAAATATTGGAAGCGCAGAAAAAGTTCGAGGATGAAGCCAATATCGTATCCAAAGTGCTAACAGGTATGCATCGGCTGTATTTCTACCATAAGATCAGTGAAACGATTGATGCGCAGCGCAGATTTAATGAACTGTGGGAACGGCACGACATGGAAGGAATCAAGCTGCTTCACGATGAGGTTAAAGAGATGCTAGAAGCCTCTACCAAGGAAGAAGACAGGGATGAATATTAAATGGCAAACCTTTCCTACGAACCGCTGTACGTGACTTATTTGGTATACTTCAATCGGGATCGGGATTACTTTGAATGTCATGAGGTACTGGAAGAGCTGTGGCTTAAGCTGGACCGTGACCCTGTATATAAAGGTTTGCTGCAAGTTGCTGTAGGACTGTATCATTTTCGGAATGGTAACTATCGTGGTGGACATATGATGCTGGATAGTGCGGTTCACCGGCTGGAGCATGCTCCTTCGCAGGCGCTGGGCATTAATATGGCGAAACTGGTGGACGAGGCGCGCGTTTGTGCCCGTCAGCTTGCTGAAGCTGTTATGACCTGCACGGAAGAGCTTCAGCACCAACCGCCGGTTTATCGGGATTTGACGATTGAAATCGTCGAGCCCGGGTTGCGCCGTGCCGTGGAGAAGGCATCGTTGTCCATTCCAGTCAACATCCCGCAGCAGAGAGGTCCTCGGCGTGGGGAAAAGCATGAGCGGCGTCAGCAAGCGCTGGAAGCTTCAATTAGGCGAAGACAGGCCGCTGGCGGACCGGGCTTTGTCTCGGTGGAAACGAAGGATGCGCCTTGAGTTTGAAGCACATGATAAGCAAGCAGCCCGATCCGTTTCATGGGGATCGGGCTGCTTTATCGTTTCAGGTGTGTGAACGTTTGACTAGGAGGTTACGTTCTTTTTATATTTCTCAAAGAAGGCTTTGAAATCGTCGAGTGTGTACCCATTGTCCGAAGGACTTTCCTTCAACCCGCCTACCATACGTTCCTTTTCCACGCCTTTTTCGTAATAAATGAGCGTAGGGGTATACTCAATCTTATACTTGTCCCAGCCAACCTCATACTCACGCAGGTTAAATTCGTGCATCGTAATGTTCTCCTGCTTGCTCAAAGGCAAGAGCTTAGGAGTAGTGGCGCGGCAATGCACACAGTCGGACGCGAAATGATAGACGAAGAAGTTTTCCTTTTTGTCAATTTTGCTCTGTAGATCTTCCGGCTTAATAATTTGCTGATAGTTCGGGTCATTCAGCAGCTCTTGAGTAGCAGGATTTAACGAGGCTGTGGAAACGCCATACAGCTTGTTTTTAGTGCCTGAATTTAAAGCGAGCAGCACTCCAAGCAAAATGACCAGCACAACAAAAAAGCCGATGACAGGTATAAGCTTTTTTTTGTTGGATTTTTGTGCGTTCAATGCAATCTCTCCTATCAAAATTCAAAATATGTAGCTATGAATCTCATTATTATACAACATTACAGCTTGTAGTGAAAGTTTGTAAATCACACCGATATTGCAGGATAACAGGTTGAATATGGTACAATAAAATTTATTTTAAAAGGACAGGATGATTACGATTATGGGTGTACAGCTCCCCACAGCATTTGTAAAGCGCATGGAGCAATTGCTCGGCGACGAATTTGAAGCATTTATGACCGCCTATGACCACACGCCCCATGCCGGGATTCGCGTCAATACGTTAAAAATTCCGATGGAGGACTTTAAGGAACGTTCTCCGTTCGAACTGCGGCCGATTCCGTGGTGTGCCACGGGTTTCTACATTCCGCACGGTACAAAGCCGGGGTTACATCCTTACTACCATGCGGGGCTGTACTATGTACAGGAACCGAGTGCAATGTCTCCAGTTGAGCTACTCAATGTAGCTCAGGACGAAGCTGTATTGGACTTGTGCGCTGCACCGGGCGGGAAATCGACCCAAATAGCTGCCAAACTACAAGGAAGCGGCGTATTGGTGACAAATGATATTAGCGCGGACCGAACCAAAGCGTTGGCTAAAAATGTGGAATTGTACGGTGTGCGTAATGCCGTGGTACTGAATGAATGCCCGGATCGAATCGCCGCTGCCTTTCCTCATTTTTTTGACAAGATACTAATTGACGCACCTTGCTCGGGAGAAGGTATGTTCCGCAAGGATGAGGATATGGCAAAACAATGGGAGACGCATTCGGTGGATAAATGTGTAGTCATGCAACGGGACATTTTGCGTGTAGCGGCCTCAATGCTGAGCGCAGGAGGGAGAATTGTCTATTCGACCTGCACCTTTGCGCCAGAAGAAAACGAAGGAATGATCGCAGAATTTCTGGGAGCTCATCCCGATTTTGACGTAGTCCCTGTTCCATCGGAAGCAGGCTTTGCACCAGGTCATCCGGAATGGATGAGTGAAGAGGTCGCGGCAGCACACCCCGAACTGCGGGGAACAGCACGCCTTTGGCCGCATCTCGTAGAGGGAGAAGGCCATTTTATCGCTGTGTTGCAACATCGGGGTGGCAATGCTGCTGCGATGGAAGATCACACTGAATCCGGGGATTTGACTCAACGTGAGGACAAGAATGACAGGGCATTGAACATAGATGCAGTGTATCCACGGAAGAAGCAGTTTTTGTCCGTCAAGGAAGCGTTGACGCCAAGCGGTCAAGGAAGACATGCGACTGGTGAGCCTAAACGAAATGGTAAAGGAATGGACGGGAAGTCCGGTAAAGGAAAGTCCGCGCGCGGCTTGGGTGGCAATAAGTCCCGTTCTGGCAAGGAAAATGTAAAATCCGCTGCACGCTCCCCACAGGATGTGCTGGAGTCCTATCACCAATTTGTGAAGGAGCAGCTGGAGGTGTGCTTTACAGGCTATACGGTGGTTTACGGAGATCGTATTTATCAGTCGCCATTAGCATCACATCGTTTGGACGGCCTTAAGGTGGTGCGACCAGGCTGGTTTATGGGTACCGACAAGAATGGTCGCTTTGTGCCTTCACACCCACTGGCGGTGGCATTACGCCCTTCAGAGGCGTCTAGAAGCATCAATCTCTCCAGTTCAGATGCTGAGGCCATCCGGTATTTAAAAGGTGAGACCTTGTCCATCCCCGTTGAGAGAATGGCAATGCGGAACGAAGTCCAGCCCAAAGGCTATACTCTCGTGTGCATTGATGGTTATTCGGCTGGGTGGGGCAAATGGCAGGACGGCA
>NZ_WUDQ01000024.1:0-28734 GCF_009827695.1 Paenibacillus sp. OT2-17
CAGAAGATGCCATTTTACTCTCTCATCAAGCTGTGTTGGCTCCATACCTGTCGAACGAATGAGTACATCAATCCATTCCTCTTTCGTGAAACTCTTTCTACCCTCAAACACTTCGTTCAGATCCATGTTCGGCATTTGAATCGGCTTCAAACTATTGATGCTAAACGGATTACTATTCTTGACCTCTTCATCAAAGAAATATTCCATCTTCAGCATGCACCAGATGCCACCGGCCAAAAGCTTGTCGAATTCTTTGACATAGCTCGGCGAAATCGGAACTCCTTTAAGCCCCAGATTCGAAAACTCCGCAACATAGGAGTCAATCTTCTCATTTAGGGTGACGGTGATCTTATCGATAACTGAATATTGTCCCAGTTCTCGAATTCTTGATTTTACCTTCTCCGCCTCATCTGGTCTTACAAAGTTATCTGAGAGTATCTTCTTTACCCGCTCAATTCCTTCTCGAATGTTATCCTCGTCATCTGTCGCCGCATACATGCCAAGTAAATATTCAAGTACATACACAGGGACGTTTGCCCCTTCTTTCATAAGCTTCGTCAGATCTTTTCGGACGACCCTTCCCGAAAATACGTCATTCAGTTTCCGATCTAAATCAAGTGTTTGTCCTTCATTTATTGTCTCCATTTGGTTTCCTCCCTCCTCTAAAAATCAAAATCACTTACGATGCCCAAATTGATTGTGAATTGTGTTTTTTCAATGACGATATCCGTCTCAATGTCTTTCGTAATGAGGTAATAGTTACTATTCTTGTCATACGGAATTGCCTTTAACGCAAACCGGAGCTTAAATGTACGCTCGTCTGGTTTATCTGAAGTACGATCACAAATCAGCATTTCCTCGTTACTAATCACGCTATCGGCGTCATCCACCATGTAGATCTTCACTGTTCGAGGAACTCGTTTGTCCTCTACTTTCTCCGTCTGGAAGAAGGTAAGGTTAAATAGGCTATTCGTAATCTTTCTGGTGGTGTTTGTGAGCTTAACGTCCACCTTCTCGATTTCACGACTGTTCTTCTGTCCGCTACGGATATTTTTAAATTGAATGAGCGGCACAACGATCTCTTGAAGACTCGCTCCACCGTGAACAAAATTAGCTCCCGCTCCTTGTATTTTGAAACGAATCGTGGCTTTCGGAACGTAAGTTGTGATCTGATATTCATTCTGGATCAGCTTGTCCATATTAATATCGAGAAGACCGCTCCGCTCTCCTTTTTCTTGCGAGAACAGATATCTCCGTTTGACTTCAAAGGCTTGAATTCCTTCCTTTTCAATTTTGTCACTCTCCTCCAATGCATCACGTTGATATACGAAACCATGATCCGCAGTGATGAAAATATTCGTACCGCTCAAATCATCCTTGATGATTTTAACTATATCGTACAATTCATCAATGGCTTTCTCCGCCGCTGTGAATGTATAAACCTCAGTCGATGCCTTATCCCCTGTCGCATCGATGCTATCATGGTAAATGTAAACCAGTTTTTTGCCCTTGAATGTCTCTCTACGACCCGCTTTATTCATATTCTTCAGCTCTTGAAAATGAATTGCCGTGCTATCGGGTACTGCAGTTTGGAGAATTCCAATTCGATTGTCGATGCCACTTGAAGACTTTCCATCCACTAATACATTTCCACTCAAATCGATTTCCAGATTCTTATGTGGCAGAAGTGATGCCATCCTCATCTTTGTAACGGAAGGAAGCACCCCTAACAATGGCTGTATGTCGCAAGCTCCTGTTGTCTCCGAATTCAGCTTATCCGTCAACTCCGCTGCTATCTCATAACGCATAGCATCTGATATGATAACAAATACTCGATCACCATTGGAGATTTTCGGATCAACAAAGACTCGATAGAAATCCTTCTGGCTTTGAATCCCTGGCAGAACCCAACTTGATTTCATCTCATCGTGTACAGCGGCGGACCAGTGCGAGCTTAATTCGCTCATATACCAGTTGGTATATAGGTTCTCAACCATCACTTTGAGCTTCTTCAAGATTTCGCTGTTCGAGTCATTGTCGTATGCAAAATAGAACTTTCTGTAGTACATATCCATTTGGTGATAATCATTTACATACGCACGGTACATGTCTACTGCTTGCGTTTTCGGAATACCCATGCTGTATTTCTTATAAAATTCGAACATCTTAACAGTATAGTAAAGAGCTTCATATATGAACTGATATTGCTCGTAGTAGTGCTTCGCTCTACGCAGGTTAATCAGCTTCATGTATACATCATAATCCTCAAGCCGATTTTCCAGACTGTTAGCGATATAAATGATAATTGCCTTATCGAAGTATGGGAATATATCCGCCGCCTTAAACTCTTCAACAGGGAGTTGGTTTACGATATCCGATAGCTTGATTTCTCTCTCGGCAATTTCAGCATACTGATCATACATGTGATAATCCGTTTTATGATGCATCCAATGATCGACGAACACCAATGCATTGGACTTGTTTCGAGTAGCAATGTAGCCTTTAACCAGCGAAAGACGTTCCTCACTAACCGCATGACTAAGTGCCGTGACTGTCAGATGAAGAAACAACGTTTTGAGTGATTTTTGATTTGGCTCATAACCGTATCGCTCGGATACTACATTCCAAAACACCTCTGCTCCGACATACTTTGTAATTGAATCCAGATGTTTATTTTGACTGTCATCAAGTGTATCCATAAGGACAACTTTCAGAACATCCTCAAAATCAGGGGTCTTAAGGTTGCATAAGACACTCATTATGATCAGCTCTATAGAGCCTTCAGTAAGTGCTGATGCTTCAAAACCCTTGAATTTCCTGATCCGATCCTTACTCCCAAAGAATTTCTCGTACTTCTTCACCGCACCTCGAAGTGACGGATCAATATTTAGCTCATTCATAATGAGGGATATCTTATCTGCATAGAACCTATTCGAGTATAGGATCGTATCATACAGCCAATTTTGTTCTATACTCAACTCCATATTGGAATAGATCAGATAATTCGAAGTGGGATCTTCTACTTCGAGCAACACCTTCGTATAGAAACTATTCCCCTCAGTCAGCGTATGTACTTTGACGTTCTCAAGGGAAATCTCATGTAAGTAATCAGCAAACTCCTGATCTTTATCAAACCAGAAGATGATCTTCCGATACTCGCCTTCATTGAGCGGCTGAAGAAAAGCTTCTTGCAATGCCTTTGTAACTTCATCCATATTCATTATTTATCAACACCTTTTTTCATCAGGCTAAAAACAGGGATATACCAAGATGAACTGGCATATCCCCATTGTAACCAAATTATTTGATTGGAGCGAGTAAGCCTTCAAATTTAGCATAGTTCACAGCAACACCGTCATCCAAATCGATCTCGATTTGCATGTCTGCCATGTGATGAAGCTTTTCATCATATGCTCGAAGTTCTTCGATCTTTAAGTCCAGAGACTTGAGTTTTTTCTTAGCGTTACTAATTTCCTTGGCCGTTCCATCTCCATTGATAATATCAAGAAGTGTTTTCTTCTCCGAATCCATGCGAACCTGAAGCTCATGTAGATAGTCGGTTCTTATTCTTGACAGAGTAGATTTATCATATCGATGCATGTAAATTAGGCAGTTAAACGCCTTTTGTTTGCCTGATGTGAATAACCAGTAAATGGGTCTCTTTTTGTAAATCTGTACGTGATCCTTATAGAAATCGTTTAGCAAGTATCTCGAAATGGTTTCTTTATAGGATTCTCCATCTTTTCTATTAAGAGCATCTGCTATATACTCTAAATTATCTATTAGCTTATCTTCTCCGAATACTGCCTCGATAAAATCCATAAACTTCATAACCAGTTCATCTTCCAGAAAAGTATCCGATAGTATTGGGAGTATATTGTCTTTATCAGGAGAGTATCTAAGATATTTATTCTGATCCACCTCTCCCCCCACATTTATTAATCCCTCACTATCCAATGAATAGCGTCCGAACATACATCCTACAGCAAAAGAAACCAGTGACTTTATTTCTCTTCCTCTATCAGCCTTTCTAATTGAGATGTCATCCTCTAAAACATCTGAAGTAATTTCATCTTTCATATCATATAAGTCGATGAATATCTTATTAATCTCTTCTTCATTTCTCTTTAATGATAAAAATCCATCCTCAGTGAATATCTCCCACTTTTCATAAGCACTTCTGATATCCTTTTCATTACTCGTAAAATCTATCAGTGGGTGTTTCAAAAATCCGTTTGATGTCTCGAAGGAATCCCAATCCGTCTTAGATATTTGTACATTTTCTTTTTCTAACTCTCCAATTCGATTTAATATCCGTTCATCTATAATTAGAGGAAGATTCTTAACATCCTTTACTTGTACATGCATAGTTGGATTAAATATCTTCAAATAATTGTCCATAACTTTTGTGTTTAATAAACCGAGAATATAATAGAGGTTTTGCACCTCGCTTATTGTTGGGCCAGATTTATCAAAAACGCAACCTGGGGGGAGATATCTAAAAGAAGACCCTATTGTTGTTACATCAGTATAAGTAATTCCTTCCTTATACCAATAATGAATATCCAATAAGTTAGAAGTCTTATTATTTTTATAAAAATCTCTTGCTTCATCGCTCCAATCGATAACCGCATCGAGATTACCATAATGCTTCCTAAAACTACCTCCCTTAGAGTACATAACCCATTTTTTATTTGGTCCCATATTACGACTATCTATTTCCCACCATTTTCTTAAGAACTTATCATTATCTGCCGAAATATTTTGGGATCCTGTGAAGTCGCTTATCGAATCAATGCTTATTCCTCTATTAAAAGCAGTAGTATATTTTTTACTGATCCAGTAAGCTATTGGACTTCCAGGGATTTTCGTAAAGTCACTTTGACTTACTTCCTTATACATGTTTTTAGGGTTAAAAAATTGTGTTTCTTTCTCGTATTTCAAACCATCATAGAAATCAACTAATCTAATTCCTGTTGGAATATATTCCTGATTGTATTGTTTTTTTAATACAAAAGCCGCAGTTTGAACTACTTTACCAATAATCCCATCGAACGCTTCCATTCCAAGATGTAGTATTGAATTTATTGTGTACTTACTTAGCAATTCATTTCTTAATGCTTCAAAAGCACTTAAAAATAGCCATGAATGCATAGTTACAAGGCTGCAAAATCCATCAGTTTTAGTTTGTGATAAACCCACTTCAATAAATACTGCACATAGATCGGCTTTACTTTTTTCATAATTCTTCTGAACGTATTTTTTCAATCCATCATCCATGTTTCTATTTCCCATGTATGGTGGATTTGTACAAACCACATCGTACTTGCTACTCAAAATAGTTGCCTGTAACATTATGTGTGGTAGATTCTCTTTTATTCTTTCTATAACAACCATTTCAAACAGATCACTTGGATCTGAACTTAGCAAATTATTAAAAGTCCGTTCGAGCAGTTCGAATTCTAATTGATCAACTTTTATCATTGACCCATAGACCTTAGAATCCCAAAAGATATTTTTCAAGTATTGAATCGTTTCATTAATTACGATTCTTTTTTCCTTTTCATGGGTATTATTAATTAAAATATTGACTACATCTTCATCTATCCAATTACTTTCCTTTATCACACATATATTTAATTTTATTGGCTGACTAAAGACTCTACGAGACTTCTCTCTTGCTTTCATCAAAATAGCAAATGAAGCTAATTGGACGGCTCGTTCATCAATATCCAAACCAAATAAGTTTTTTTCTAAAATCAATCGGGGAATGTCTTGCTCAATGTATCCCTTTGAAAGATACATGTCATAGAATAAATCAAATGCGTAGACAAGTATATGGCCACTTCCACAACAAGGATCCAGGAACGTAACCTTCTCTGGATCGATACTCTCATATGAAGTATCTGATTCAATTAACTCTTCCCCAGCTAAGTAATATTTCCATTCCGTTTTTAGTGAGCTTCCAGGGTCTTTTTCCAACCAAACTCTTCCAAGCGAGTTTTCCACCATGTATTTGACAATCCATTTAGGTGTGAAAAGCTGAGTTGCCAATGGAAGGGTTTCCTTTGTAATTTTCACATTTTCCTTAAAGTTAGAAAAAATAATGTCTTTTTCTTCAGAAATATAATACTGATAGAGCCATCCGATAATCTCAACCTGTCCCCAATCGGATTCGGGAATAACGGATACATCAGTCATCTCTCGGAGAAATGAATCTTTCGCCAATAATCCATCAGGAAATAGAATCTCTTTATAATCATCAATCGTTTCAAACATGAAAGGAAGAATTCTATTCAAACTATAACACTGCTTAATAATTAAATACTTATATAGTACTTCTGTTTTATTGTTTAGCTTCAGATCATATACCAATTCCTTATTAATATCTAAGTCAACCGTCAATGCCTCTTTAATAATGTCTGGTTCAGAGCTATCAATGTTGCTGGAGGATAGCACTCTTACCTTAGTAGGCAGATAATTGTTTACCTCCATAAATCTTAATGCAGTAAAACGGTTAAACCAGGTATAAGCGACTTCTTCAACGACTTGCTTATACCCTATTTCTTTAATACGGGAAATGAGCTTCTCCCGTTGTTTCTTTTCAATTGCAGAAAGCTGTTTACCATCAATATAGATAGCATCCGAACTTTCAAATTGAGCTTTTTTAATGCTTTCTTCAGTAATGCCTATTCTAAAAGCCTTAGCTTTGACTTTTTCAATCAATTCTTTACGTGCATTCGTCGCAAAGTTCTTCAATGCTGTCTTATTCACGAACCATTCACCAACCCAATATGGAATGTATATTTTTTTAATGTCAGAGTGCCGTGACCCAAGCCACGGCACATATACTTAATCAATAAATTCAATTTGTTTGTTGCTCTTAATAATCTGCTTAAGCTTTGCAGATATTGTGTCCAGTAACATATCCACATCGGCTTCCGTGCGTAAGGTCTTAGTGACAAGTAAGTTTGTTACCCTAACTTGCTCCCTCTGAAGTACAGGTTTCATGATTGTAGGAAGTGTATCTTCTCCGCCCCCTGTAACTGGTAGTTCCACTTGTTGCTTCTCTTCAAACTCACGAATTTCACGGTTAATAATAAGTTCTTCTTTGTCTTTGAAAGCGGTGCTTTGCGTTATTGTCGCATCCACCTTAAAAATATCGACAAGCTCATCCATTACATTGAACAAGTTTTCATAGTAAGCTTGGATTCGTTCTTTTGTCTCTTCAGATACCCCATCTTCATTCGTACGCAAGGTTAGATGATTCAAATCCAATTGAATTACACTTTTCGCCGCTACTTTTTTCTCTTCAAGTATGCCTTGAATCTGTTCATCGATTTTATTCACAAGCTCAGGAATATCCTTGATTTTGCGATAAGGCTGTATTTCTGTTAAGATCTCCTGCAATTTAGCAGTATAACTCTTGATCTCGTCACCTGATAAATAAACATCGTTTTCTTTGTACTTCTCCATTGAACGAAGTCCTTTATCAAAAATATCCTTTTGGGAAGCGAAGAAGCTCTTCACATAAGTAACATCTTCTTCCCAATCCAACAAGTTGTCTTCCAAGTCACGTAGTTTGGTGAAGAACGACACATTGTCTAATCCCTTTGTGAATTCACCGAAGTATTCGAGACCTTTGTTCAAAAGACTGCCACCCGGATATTTCCTACCCTCATATCGACTTTTCAAGGCATTGATCTCTTTTACCTGGTCTTCGATCAACCCTCGAATGTCTTTTATTAGTCCATCCTCATCATCAGCAACATCCGTTTTGTTGAACACTTGCTTACAGATGTTCTTCGCAACTTTCAATAACGACTCGTCAACGATTACTCGCTTTACGACAATAACCTTATCGGTCTCGCTTGCTTTTGTCAAACAATTAACAGTATTACCATCTTCTGGTTCTAAATACTCAGAATTAAGCCGTAAGCGAATCCGCTGTTCTTTCATTAACTCCGCAATCAAACCTGATATGTCAAGATCCTTCCATCCATACGGTTTATCCTTGTAACGATCCAATATCATTTTTACACGTATTTGCTTTTGGATACTATCCTGCAAGCTGATAAAGTCCATAACTTCTTTTACTGCCAGCTCATTTGCATTCGACGATCCGCCATCTATGGTCAATTGCTCATTATTTCTTCTCAAAATCGAAATGAGATCCTTTTCTGATTCCAGGAAGTGCTTGACATAGCCAAGCTTAGTATATACATTCTCAACCAATGAAAGAAATCCAGCATTAATCCTTTCTTTTACCGTCGATCCCTTAATCTCCGCCTTATTGCCGTTGATGAAGAACGTACCACCCTTGACCGCCTCTTCCAGCATGTCCCGTACCCGACGCTTACGATCCCTTGCTTCAGCTTGCTTATTGTTTAATATGTTCTGAATACTCTCTGGAAGCTGTGTCGGATTATTCTTCTTTCGATACTCCTCGATCTTGAGGACTTCTTCCATTTCCTCCACATATGCTTCATTTGCACCCAACTTCAAAATCATTTCACCTGTACCAGAAGACATAAGCATTAGTTCTTGTTCGGATTTGGCATAATGATCAGACAGCGGAGAGAGGATATTAATTCCAATACTCGAAGTTTGATTACCGATATTCTTCTCATCCATCTTCTGGTTATAAGAGAACTGGTAATGTGCCGAATAGCGGTATCTCTTGTCATCATATAGATCTTGAAAAATGTAATTAGCAAGCTCACGCTTGAGAACATCCTCTTCAATTTTCATTGCCTTGATCTCACGATTAATATCCTGCTCATCGTCCGTCAGGAAAAGGTATAACTCGCCATTCTTCTGGATGAGCGTTTGTGAAATCAGCTTTAGAAGCGATCCCTTGATTTTCTCCTTCAACGCCAACTTATCTTCATCGATCTGCGTGACCATTAGAGTTGCAATATTATCTATATTGGCAGGAATCTCTTTTATATATTTAATCATGAATAGCACTTTTAACAGATCCATATTAAACTCATCGTCTCGTAACGCAGGGTTCTCATAAGCACCTTCAATAACCCTTGCAATAGAAGGCGTTAGGAACTCTTTAATCGTATCGTAAAACGCATAGAAAGGAATTAATGTCCCTTCCTCCGCATCCTTGAATCGCAAGCCAGCTTCTTTGAATGCTGAGAGCATAGAACGCTCCCCTTCAGACAAGTGCTTGCCTGAACTTCCATGTTTACGCACTTGCTCGAAAACGTTTTGTAGGAGCTTAAACTGGTAAGGAAGGAATGGATACACATCCGCAAATTCCAGATCATTCTCATACCCTCTCAAATCCGCTGTGCTATCCTTGAAGCTCATAAGGTTCTTGAGTGTTGCACTCTTCTCAAGATGAAGAAGTTTTAGTTTATCAACGACATGCTCCTTCTTTTCAAGTATCCGCTTCTTAATAACCTCATCAACTGAGATAGAGGAAAGCGACAGCCTCGTATCGAATCGTCCTTGGATGCGGGAGAAGTCATCGCCCTTTACTTTTACAATGCTATCTATACTTTCTTGCGAAGTAACCATGATCCACACTTTACCAGAGCAATGTGTTCCAAGATCCTCTGCCAATGTTTGTAGGTTAAGCATCAATTGTCTACTGTCACCTATGTACTGGCCAATCTCATCAACCAGGAAAATAAGGTGGAAGTTGTTCCCCTTCTGTGCGATGTATTCCTTTACATCCTTCGAGAACTTCTCAATACTGATTTCAAAGTTGTTTACACCGTTCTCAAACCAATTTCTCGCCGTATCCTCGGACATCGAAGTCACTTTAGTCAATGCTCCAATGACATAATCGGCATCAAAATAGAAGGTGTTTCTGCGGTCCACCCACTCTTCGCCTGCCGCCGCTCTAAACTCCCTCTTAAAGTCCTCATATACGCCTTCTTTGGTCAGATACTTTTCCATCTCTGCAACACCAGGGATATCACCATAAAAGCCTTGGTGCTCGTAGAAAACTTTGGTGAATACCCGAAGGATGGCATCCTCTTTAGACTTGTTATCCAAGGAGCTTTTCGAGTCAATATTGAACAGGATAACCTCTGTTTCAACGTTTGAAGTTCTTTTCATATTAGCGAGAACGATTGGATCTTGAATTTTGTCGGCGAAGAAATCAACTGCACGCTTGTCTTTCGCCTTCTTGTTCTCAAGCAAGTACGCAAGAATTTTCAAGAAATGCGATTTACCCGAACCAAAAAAGCCTGAGATCCAAACACCCATCTTATCGGTAGTACCATCAATACCCTGCTGATAGTTCTCGTAAAACTTGGATAAATGCTTATTCAATTCTCGTGTTACTACATATTCATCAAGTTCTTGGTAAATATTATTTTCATCAGTTTGTGCAACCTTGATTACCCCTTTAATACTACGTTCGATATCTTTCATAAACATATCTTTAATACGCACAGAACTGCCCCCTCGAAGTTAATCCACTAAACGAAATGCCCTGTAGTAATTGTCATCTTTGAATCGATCAAACAAGCGAAGTGATAAACCGTCATACTTTCCTGGAAAGAACATGATCACAGGGATCTTATCCAGAACTTCTTGAAGATTGTTCAATATATTATGGGAACGCACAAACGGATAAACCTTGCCAACTCCAGTGATGAACACAACATTATTATCGGCTATTTGCTCCTTAATTTTTTGAAGAAATATATCAGGCTTGGCGAAGTTAGCCATTGCTTTAAATAAAGCATCTTTACCCTGTTTCTCTTCCATTTGGGGGATACGATCGTAAATCCTCTTTTCCTTCGCGATCTCGATTAACAAATTATACAGATCAAACTCAATAATCTTACGGTTAGAACCTTCATAACTGAACTCCTTCAAAATATGGGAGATATAATCCCGCACGAGCAGTTCCTTCTCAGGCTCATAATCAAATACATAAAAACTTATTTCATTCCCAAGCCCTCTACCCTCAATAAACTTATCTTCCTTGATCTTTGGGATAATCTTATCCAGTCTGCTATTCAAATTCGCCATGCTTCTACCCTCACTCACCCATCGCTCTTACATACGCGATGTCTCCGATATGAATCAAGTGTTGCTTTAACTGGTCATCCATGAGAATACGACTTAGCTCACCTGTCTTCTTATCCTTCAATATGCCTGACTCAAGTAATATCCGTTGTATGACATTTTTTAATTTCGTAACGGTCTTTTCCGTCCAACCCGCTACCCCTGTGTCTTGTTCCGCTTTGGATACGAAGTAAAGGTTCAAATCTTTTCTCTCCAGTAAATAATGATTTGACTCCAGCTTCTCACGAACAACTTCGTTCATGAATTCAAAGAATAGTCTGTCCGTTTTCATAATCGCATACAGGTTAATGAGCTTACCCGCTTCCAATGATTGCTCTATAACCATTTGACATAACATTTCATCAAGGATCCTTGCTCTCCTTAATACTGAAGGCAAACTACGTTTTAGACTTGCATTAATCTGATATTGAAATAGGTTTTCGGAAAGAACTTTCTTCCTTATGTCCTGCTCACTAAACCCACTCAATCTAAGACTTATGACCTGCTTAAATTCATAGAACATGAATGAAGCACCAGTTAAAGTGGCACTATATTCTAATTCTGTAGACATAATTCAACTCCCTGCTTTTTCTCCAGTGGATGTTTCATCCTCTAACATTCCAGTTATGGTTAGTACCCGTTCAACAACCTCCAGCCGTCGTTTGCCACATTGTTGCTTGAGAATTGTGGTGAATTCTGCTTTTTTCAAAATTTTCAGTGGGTTATTTATATACATGTTTACTATGTTCTTTTTCAGTAAATCCTCGCTTACATTATCATCCCAATAGGCATCAACAATCTCATTGATTGCTGTGGCGAGTTCCCTTTGCGTTTTATAGAAAAGCTTTAGTTTCAACGTGACCACCTCATAAGTATCACCATTTTTACTCGATTCTTACTTTATTCTTATTCAATGATTATACCTTACTGACTTAAAAAGAAAAACCGCTTATTCAGCGGTTTGTTTCGTCTTTTATCTAAGCCCTGCATACAGCTCTGGTCCCATGGCCTTCAACATCTTATCAAAAAGTTGCAATAGGTTCCTGATCGTAGTATCCAAATCATTGTCTGGCTTAAAACTAACTCCTATTTTTCGAACCTCAGCTTTTAGCATGGGGTGTATAACCTTCTGAAGTCCCTTAATCCTGCTCTCGAAAGTATGGTAAAGCTTCTCCTGACACTCCTCAAAATGTAGGTATATCGATGAATGTCCATATTTGTTTCGAGCACTCACTTTAAAGTTTACACCGCCTCGGCCACCTCCAATTGAGAGTTGGCAATCATTGCTGTTATGCTTTTTCGATTTCCAGACGTTAGTCAAGTAAGGAATGTGTATTCTAAACTTTTCAAGCATATATTGTTTCACATCCTCAACACGCTCAAAATCATAGCTTACTTTCGCTATTGCCCGACCAGTATGAGCAGATGGAACCTGTGAATATGCATAATAGGTTTCAAGCGGCGGATACTGGGAACTTCCAATTCTGTATAGGTTATTCCACACATCAAGCTTATAAAGTTTGTTAACTTCACTCGAACGCTCGATAGCTTCCTGATTTAGACGTAATGCAAAAAAATCTACAAATGAATTAGCGGATGCCATTGATATGAAAATTGCTGAAATGCAGTTCTTATGATAAATAAGTCTAATAAATAGTTATCTTCGTTATCACGTTTATGTATTAGTGGGGGACAGTACCTTTTAAGTGTATTAATGATATCTCTAAATTCCTTTGAACTTATTTCTTTTTTCAATGAACCATCCCATTCCCCCTTTACTGTAGACACACTTGAGATATAATCCAACTCAAAAAGGTGAACGTGCGACCTTAATTCGTTGAAATATGATTCATGGACTGGATTCGAAAAAGTTGAGTAAATAAAGTTTTTTTCCTCTAATCTGGCATCGATCATATGTGAGAGTTTACGACATAACTCAAGTTTTGCTTTTAAAGAAAATCTTCTTAACTTCGTATCAAGCTGTCGAAGCACATCTAAATTTACATTTAGTACACCATGTTCCGTCATCCGCTCATCTCCTTAACAGTGAAGTTTTATCCAGCATTATAATCTCCCATTCATGCGGCTTACTACAATACGAAGATTATTTATTGCTTTGCATGATACTTGAAAACAGTATTAAAACTAATGCTTATTTCTTCCTTGATATGAAAGTTCCACAAAAGTTGAATAAGATGATAATTCGGTATAATATCCACGTTGTCCTTCACCATTTAGATCTTCTTGGACAAACTTCTGAAAGGTATGTTTTTAGAATTTCTATTTCCTTTTCCCCATCCCCAAAGCAAGCAGACTCGTTACAGTCAAAAAGCACTTTTGCTTTCCCACTATGTCAAAATCCTAAATAGTCTGCCCACGCATGTCACCTTCCCCAATCACCTCTCCGCCTTACAGCCACAAGGCTTCTGAGCCTTTTCTATTCCATCATCCCTATTAGTTCGAGCAATTAAAGTTTGCATAAGAACATGGGAAAAACAGGGGCTATGACCGATAAAATCAGAGCCAAAAAGCAATTAAAATCTGCCTAATGGCAGGGGGAAAAGAAAGGGACGCGGGGTTTCGGGGTGAAGCGAATGATGGATGAATAAATCGAGAAAAAGCCTGATATAACAAGGATTTTGAGTGGTTTAGGATCTCCCCTTTCCCCTAAAATAAGAAAAAGCCGAGAAAATCAGGAGTGAATACCTGATTATCGCTCGGCTCTTAGGCAAACTATTTATGCTTTAGGCAGACTATTTAGGCTTTGGGCAAACTTTGAGTGCTATTCACATCTGATCCCGATATATTACTACCACGCACTCCACGTGCACCGTATGCGGAAACATATCCACAGGCTGTACTTCCACTGTTCTATACCCGCCATCCTCTAATATCCTTAAATCCCGCGCCAGTGTGCTTGGGTTACAGGATACATATACCACGCGCTCTGGCTTCATCTCCAGAATGGTGTCGAGCAGGCGTGGATCACAGCCCTTACGGGGCGGATCGACGACGATAACGTCGGCGGTGATGCCTTGCTCTTTCCATGCGGGAATGACATCCTCGGAGGCGCCTACCTCAAACTTTACATTACGCATTTCGTTCAACAGCGCATTACTCCGTGCATCGTCGATGGCTTCTTTGACGATCTCCACCCCATACACCTGATCCGCATGCTGAGCGAGGAACAAAGAGATCGTGCCGATGCCGCAATACGCATCAATTACCGTTTCTTTGCCCGTGAGCCCGGCATATTCGACGGTTTTGCTATACAGTACTTCTGTTTGTACGGGATTCACCTGATAAAAGGATCTCGCGGAAATCGCAAACTGGACGTTTCCAATGTAGTCGTAGATCACGTCACGACCCCACAGTACACGAGTCTCGTCGCCAAAAATAACGTTCGTTCGCTTCGTATTCACGTTCTGGCATATGCTTGCCACGTGTGGAATATGCTCACGGATACTGCCGATCCACGCATCTGCATGCGGAATATCTCGCCCATTCGTCACGAGCACCAGCATCATTTCACCCGTGCGAAAAGCAGTCTTTACAACGACATGGCGCAGCAGCCCACGTCCGGTTTCTTCATTATATGCACTGATGCCGAGCATTCGGCCAATCTCTTTCACACGTGCGACAACTTCGTCATTACGCTCATCCTGAATGAGACAGGTGTTCATATCCACAATTCGATGGCTGCCACGTGCATAGAAACCGCCGACAAGCCCACCCTCGGTGACACCAATCGGCACCTGGGCTTTGTTGCGGTATCGCCAAGGCTCACTCATACCGAGTGTAGGATGCACGACTACACCATGTACACGCGACATGCTGTCGGCATTTCCATCCGCATTCATGGCCGAATCAGAAGTCGTGACTGTATCGGCCTCACCATCTGTATCCGCAGAAGCAGCCAAAACCTGTGCAGTATGCTCACTGGGCTCTGTAGCCACACTCAGCTTCCCGATACGCTCCAGCACATCAACGACATGCTGGCGTTTCCAGCTAAGCTGCGCTTCGTAGCTCATATGCTGAATCTGACAGCCACCGCATTGATCGTAGATGGCACACGGAGCTGCAATCCGGTCAGGGCTAGCCTGCGCGATATCTAGCAGCTTGGCATACCCATACTGCTTTTTCGTTTTCAGCACCTTTATCCGTACCTTTTCCCCCGGTAACGCACCTGGAACGAACAGCGTAAAACCCTCGACACGTCCTACGCCTTCGCCATCGTGGTTCATGCCGATGATGTCTATCACGGCCTCATCATTCTTTTGCACAGGCAGATCGGTACGCTCTACACTAGACCGGTTACGATTGGGAGCTTCCTGACTTCGTCCACCGTTGGAAGAACGACGAGTATCTCGTCCATTTTCCCTTTTCTTCTGAGCCACTTCATTCGCATTTCCATTTTTATGTTTGATTTCAGCTTGAAGCAGCCCATTTCCAGCTCTAACCCGAGACTGTTCCGGTTCTCTTTCTCTTGTCGCCTTCATAGTCTTTTTGTGCTGATTTCCTTGAACAGGAGTTGCTGTTGCTGCATTCCGGCGGCTTTTTCCACGTCCGCTACGGTTATTCATCATGATTGTCACTTCTTTCTGATCTTCTTTTTATGCGGTATTTTCCTTCGGACGTCTAATTAGAATGGTCATCTAAGCATACAAACATCAACTCGAAAATGCCGTTACTCCCCACGGAGAACGGCAAGAACCAATATGTTCACACAAAAAACAACTACCTACTCTGCATTCCATATACTATATTGCGTTGCCGTCCAGAAGCAGAAATATTTCCTCATCATTCCTCACCGGAAAACATTCAAATGATGTGGTAAATTCCGGAAAGTCGCTGGCAAGGTGCCCCCTAGTTCGCCATCTAGATTAAGCTGCACATAGCCGGGTGAGGTCACTTCCATGTAATCTGTTTTAAAATAAACAATCTTCTTATCCTGCAAATGCTCACCACGTAGCGCAAGTGTTACCAATCGGATCATTTCCGCAAGATTGCATTTTCGCACAGCAATGACGTCAAGTAATCCATCATCTATTGTCGCCCCAGGAGCAAGCTTTTCAAACCCGCCCACCGAATTCGTATTCGCAATCAGGAAGAGCATAAACTCGTCGTGGATCACTTCCTGACCCGATGCCTTGATGATCAGCTCCTGTGGAGCAAGGCTGACCATTTTCTCCATGCCTTTAAAATAATACGCCAACTGGCCAATCATCGTTTTTAGCTTGCTCGGAACTTCATACGTAAGCTCGGTTAAAGTTCCCCCGCCTGCAATGTTGATAAAGTAGCGGTCGTTCGCTTTTCCGATATCCAGTGGCTTCGGATTTTGACGAATAACTAGGTCGCAATAATCCTCCCAGTGCTTGGGGATGCCCAGTGCCCTGGCGAAATCATTCGTCGTCCCCAGAGGAAACACACCTAGGGGCGGGCGGTTCTCTCTTTCAGCCATCCCGTTAATGACCTCATACAATGTACCGTCGCCACCAGCGGCGATAATCATGTCATACCCACGCTCAATGGCCTCTATTGCGGCACGCGTTGCGTCCCCTTCACCCGTGGTTGCATGGCAAGAGGCTTCAATACCACCTTCATCCAGGCGCTGCAAAACATCCGCAAGACGACGCTTCATTTCCTCACGCCCAGAGGTCGGATTATAGATTAATCTAGCTCTTTTCATTCCGTTACGCCACCCGTATATTTAATGATATTTATATTCACATTGCAGTTCATCACATTCAGTCTGTACAAAATATCATCATACTGGAAAAAGACCTCTTTTACAATAAAAGAAGCCAGACTTTGCCCAAATAAGGAAATTTAAGGCTAATATGACACTATAGCCGAACCAGACTACCTATGACTTGACCGTGCTTGCTTCTGCACACTTTGCAATAATTCACGAACTTGTCTATCCATCCAGCTTGTGAGCAAAGGATGCGGCAATAAAGGATCTCCTGAATAACGGTATTCGAGCCCCTGCAAGCGTTTAGGAATTATGTGACTTGTAAAATATCCAGAACTCAAAAATAGCGGTGCCACAATAACATCATGACCCCGCTCCTGATTCCAATACGCTGCCTTGTCGTACACACTCTCGGGATTTAGCAAAGCGTGGTCCGTGATGATACCGCTCACGCTTTGCACCGTACGGGCCAACGAAGAAATCCCCTGCTCCCAGCGCTGAAAAAAGCCGTTGTGCACACTGCCGTGACCTACGAGTAAAATAACCTCTCTCGCAGGGTCGGCCGATAGCGGGCGAATCTTGTCCCACACCATGCGGGCAACATCTTCTCCGTCATCCAGCGGGCTGCCAAAATGCACTCGCGCCTTCATTCGAAACGGCTTCAAATCTGTTTCTTTGTCCGGCGCATCTTTGACACCCAGTGCATAGCTAATCTCATCTACATGCGTACTGCCTGATGACACAAACAAAGGTATAACCAATATATCTGTTACACCCAAGGCTTCCAGACGGTCAATACCATTTTGAATCAATCTTTCTTTAACCGTTTCCAAAAATGAAACCTCTACCGGTATTTCTTCCGGCAAATGGAGCTTTGCAACTGCCTGATCCACCTGTTCCACCCAATAAGGCTCCCTAGAGCCGTGGCTGATTACCAGTATCCCAGGGCTCCGCATTAGCGTCCCAGACGTTCCAAAGTCATTTTATACCCATCATTACCATAGTTCAGGCAACGTTTAACACGTGAAATGGTGGCTGTACTGGCCCCTGTCTCTGCTTCAATCTGATTATATGTGCTGCCTTTGCCTAGCATACGGGCAACCTCCAGACGTTGGGAGAGGGATTGAATTTCATTAATCGTGCACAGATCATCAAAAAATACATAGCACTCTTCCAAATTTTTAAGAGTTAAAATAGCTTCGAACAATTGATCAATACTTTTATCATTAAGCTTCTTAAGCTGCATGGATTATCATCTCCCAAGGTTACGATCTCTCCTCATTGTACCCGAGGAATAGTCGGTTTTTCAAGCATTAACGGTTTCACGCATTACAGAACAACATTATGACCATAGAAACGTACCGTACGAATGCCCAAATCCGCTTTTATACCCGATTTCGGGACACGCGCCTAAACCCACTGTGCGTTTGTAACATACAGTAGAGTATCAACCTGCAAAGGAATGTGATCTCATGCCTGGACACTACTATCATCGGAGGCCGCTACAGCGCTCCCTTTCCGATCCGTATAGTTCATCTCCTTATCCCGGACTCGATCCATACAACGAGGTTCCGCAAGCCGGTTCTTCCGGGCTGGTTCCTTACGAGGCGCCAGCGAGTATTACGGATTCTGCCGTGGTCACACCAGACCCGGTTCCAGCCAAAGGAGGACTGCTTGGGGGGCTTGGCAACCTCAGTAATCTCAACGAAATCAAAGGCTTCATTGACCGTATGGGTGGTATTGATGGAATTGTTGCTACGGTCGGCAAGGTGCAAAAGGTCATGTCCAGTGTGCAGCAATTTGCTCCAATGGCGAAGCTGATTATGGGCTCGCTCCCAGCATTCGGTAAATCCGCGAGCAAAAATTCTGCAACAGATATCACCGAGGAATTGGATGAATACACACCACCACGCCCACGTCGGAAAAAGACACAGCGCAAAAGCACCACCACCACGCGCAGACGTCCGCGCAAACGCAAAAGAAAGTAGACTATACTATTTGAACCAGCCTCGGCGCATAAACCAGATCACCATTGCAACACTCAACAAAAACATGAAGAACAGCACACCAAAATATCCATATTTCCAGCCCAACTCGGGCATATTCGAAAAATTCATACCATAGATTCCTGCAATCAGCGTCAAGGGCATAAAAACGGTCGTAATTACGGTCAGCGTCTTCATAATTGAATTCATGCGATTGGAATTGAGCGATATATAACTGTCCCTCAGGTCGGCTGTCATCTCGCGGTCGGCCTCCAGCATGTCTGTCAGCTTCAATAAATGATCATATATATCGGTAAAATAAGCCATATGATCTCCTTGGCCCTGCACATGCTGCGAATTCAAAACTCGGTACATTAGATCACGCATGGGTACGATGGTACGGCGCAGCTTGAGCAGCCTGCCACGCAGGTCAAACACCTGCTTCATTAATTCCTCTACGGATTCGCGACCGCCCAAGCCCTCCAGCTCGGCTAATTCATCCTCAATCATAAAAAGGCTCGGAAAATAGTTATCTACCAGCTTGTCCATCACCGTGTAGGCTGCAGCCAGCGGTCCTCGCGACCATATTTTGCGTTCATTCGCATGCTGGACAATCCGCTCCCAGGCTTGATCCAGCTCCTCTAACTCATGATGGTGATATGTAACCAAAAAACGACTGCTAATAAACATATCCACTTCTTCCGCAGCTAACGTATCTACATCAAGCGCATGCACGACCAGAAACTGCACATCCTCGTAATAATCCAATTTGGGACGTTGCAGAACATGCATACAATCCTCCACAGCCAATGGGTGAAAATGAAAATAACTCGTCAGCAGCTCCGTCTCGCGATCTGTAGGCTCGCTAAAATCTACCCACATCCATATATAATCCTCCATGACGATCTGATCCAGTGGTTTTCCCACTGTTACCTGATGATCATGACCTATAGCCAATGTACGTATCACCGTACGTCCCCCTCGCTTACACTTCCGTCTGATATGTTATTTATATTTTATATAAGCCAATTAACATTATACAAATCTCAAGTTCTAAATTCCTTTTAATAAAGAAAAGGATATCTCCGGGCCAACATGCCTCCCAAGATATCCTTTATCCTCGTGCAGAGTAGTTCTTATCTTCAAAGCAAGCCTTCCACTTACGAAAATAAGCATCATAAAAGAAAAATCACTCACGTTCATTAAAGATGCACACGAAAAGCCACTAAGCGGTCGGATGCTTACCTCGCTATATCCCCCTCGGCGCAGCAAGCAAAGCGCTGCGCCAATTCCTTCTGCCTATACCCACCCATTTAAAATGGGGCAGGCTTTTGCGAAGAAAGGAGCGCTCAGCAAGTAGTAGCGGAGCGCTCCATTTGAATCTGGAGAAGCGGAGCGTTCGCCTTTGCCCCTGAATTTTCACCTTATAAGATCTTATACAATCCAAAAAATTCAGGGGCAACAGCGATCGAAAGATCAAATGGAACGCGGAGTGGTCAACACTATGCCTTCGCCTGTACTCCCGGCAAACCCTGCACCACTTACAATACTTTTTCCAGGAAACTAATGGTCCGCTCATTTTTCGGATTACCAAATACCTCTTGTGGCGTTCCTTCTTCTACGATGTAACCACCGTCCATAAACACGACACGGTCGCTTACTTCGCGTGCAAAACCCATCTCATGCGTTACGATCATCATCGTCATGCCTTCACGCGCCAGATCTTTCATTACGCCGAGCACTTCGCCCACCATTTCAGGATCGAGCGCCGAGGTAGGCTCGTCAAACAGCATAATGTCTGGGCTCATTGCCAGCGCACGTGCAATCGCCACACGCTGCTTCTGACCGCCGGAAAGCTGTCCTGGCAGTGCATTTGCCTTATCGGCCAAACCTACACGATCCAGCAGCTTTATCGCCGTTTCCCGCGCCTCTGCCTTGGACTGTTTGCCCAGTTCAGTCGGCGCGAACATAATGTTCTTGAGCACGGTCATATGCGGAAACAGATTGAAATGTTGAAATACCATACCTATATTTTCACGGACTTTGTTAATGTCCACGTTTTTGTCACTCAAGTTGTAGTCATCAACAATGACCTCACCTGCTGTAATTTCTTCAAGCATGTTCATACAACGCAAAAACGTACTTTTCCCCGAACCAGACGGGCCAATGACACACACAACTTCGCCTTCACGTACTTGCATGTCGATGCCCTTTAGCACTTGATTACTACCATAGCTTTTTTTCAGGTTTTTAACGATAATTTTACCCACGGCGAACTCTCCCTTCAAGACGGTTGGAAATTTTGGTCAGTACTGTAATGACGATAAGATACATCACCGCTACTACCAGCCAAATATCAAAGGATTGGAATGTCCGCGCAATAATGATCTTACCCGATTGGGTCAATTCGACCAAACCGATAACAGACAAAATGGACGTATCCTTCAACGTAATAACCAACTGATTGATAAACGACGGGATCATGATTTTCACAGCTTGTGGCAAAATGATTTTAAGCATAGCCGTCCGATAGGGTAGACCAAGCGAACGAGCTGCTTCCATTTGTCCCGGATCAATGGATTGAATACCACCACGGATGATCTCAGTTACATACGCACCCGCATTCAGGGATAACGTCAATACAGCCGCAACAAAAAGCGGCATTTTGAAATCCAGTGCCTGTGGAATACCAAAGTAAATAAAGAAAGCAAGCACGATCAGCGGAATACCGCGGAATATATCGACGAATACAGTTGCAATACCACGGAACACCTTGTTATGGCTTACCTTCATAAAGCCAAACACCAACCCTAGGATAAAGGCTACGAGTAAAGATACAAGTGTGTACAGCAACGTATTTCCCATGCCCTTAATCAGCGAAGGCAGCGAAGCGGAAATCAGGCCCCAGCGGCTGGTTTCTACAGGCGCCACACCTTTGCCCGATTCGCCAAGGTATTTAGCCAAAATTTTATCGTATTCCCCGCTATTGCGCAGATTAACAAGCCCTGCATTAAATTTCTCCAGCAACTCTTGGTTCTTGCCTTGGTTAACAGCAAACCCGTAAGAAGCACCTTTTTCCTTATCTGTTACCAACTTAAGGCCGTTATTCTGGTTTACACCGTATGCCAGTACCGGATAGTCATCAAAGCAGGCAACCGAATTACCTGTTTTAACTTCATCATACATTTGAGAAGAATCGTCGAACGGTACTGTAGTAAAGCCGTATTTGGCCTTAATGGATTCTGCGAATGTGTAACCTTCCGTTCCTGTTTTGACAGCGACACGCTGTCCTTTCAAGTCCTCATAGCGTTTAACCGTATCATTATCCTTGCGGACCGCCATGACGACGCCTGAATCAAAATAAGGCTCGGAAAAATCAAATTTCCGCTTGCGTTCATCGGTAATACTCATCCCGGCAATGACACCATCCACTTGATTCGTTTCAAGGGCCTGCACTGCCGCGTTAAAGCCAAGGGGCTTAATGGTATATTCAAAATTCTGATCCTTGGCAATAGCTGCCAGCAAATCCATGTCGATACCGACAAATTTACCATCTACATCTTCAAACTCAAAAGGCGCGAACGTTGTATCCGTGCCGATATCATACTTTGTTTTATTTTCTGCATGTGCCACTACACCGAAATTACCGGCCAGGGCAACCACAAAAAACAAACAAATCATGAGTGCTATTAGTTTTCTAGATTTTTGCATAATTTCCTCCAGTCAGTTGAACGGTTCAAAGTTTTCTGTTTATTCTACAGGAGTTATTAAAAATTGACTACTTTGATGTCAGGTATTTTTTGAAAAACGTTTCATGGAACTATCTGGATGTGTGAACTTTGAAGAAGCAGTTTTATCCTAGAATGCCAATAAGCCCCTGCCGCAAAAAGCGGACGGAAGCTTATTGTGTATTCTATAGTGTGTACCTTTTTTTCAAGAAATAATAATGAACTAAAAAAGAATTTTGAAAATCAATCCAGATAACAGTGCAGCAATCGGTATGGTTATCACCCAAGTAATAATAATTCGACCGGCCAGCGACCAACGCACAGCGGAAAAGCGCTTCGCAGAACCCACACCCAAAATAGCCGAAGTAATGGCATGAGTAGTACTTACGGGCAAATGAAGCAATGTAGCTGTGAAAATAACAGAGGCTCCCGAAATGTCAGCTGCGAATCCGTTAATTGGCTCGATTTTAAAAATCTTGGTTCCCATCGTCTTGATGATTTTCCAGCCCCCGATAGACGTACCCAGCGCCATGGCTGTTGCGGCTGAAATTTTTACCCACATGGGTACTTCCAAATGGTCCTGATACCCCGCCGAAACGAGTGCGAATGTAATAATCCCCATCGCCTTTTGAGCATCATTCGTACCATGCGTGAACGACTGAAGCGCTGCTGTAATGACCTGCATTGTACGAAACCCTTTGTTCACCGTATGCGGACTACGATGAGCGAAGATATATTTTAAAATCATCATCACGATGTAACCGACAACAAAAGCAATCAACGGGGAGAAAATAAGTCCTTCGACAATCCCGATGAAGCCGCTCCAGTTTAATTTATCCGATCCCGCACCTACATACACCGCTCCAGCCAATGCACCAATCAATGCATGAGAAGAGGATGAAGGAATACCGAACCACCAGGTTAAGAGGTTCCAGATAATCGCAGCGATCAGCGTCGCAATGACGATATCAATTCCATTCGTAAGCTTGGTTGGATCAGCGACACTTCCACCAATGGTCTTCGCAACCCCTGTAAACAATATTGCCCCGAGAAAGTTCATGACCGCAGCCATAATAATCGCACGTCGCGGGGTCAATGCACGGGTCGATACCGAAGTTGCAATCGCGTTCGCCGTATCATGAAAACCATTAATAAAATCAAATGCAAGAGCAAGAAAAATAACAATACCCAATACCAATAAACTTGTATCCATGTAAAAGGACTCCCTTACGAGTTACGCATAATGATGGATTCCAGCATATTTGCAACATCCTCGCATGAATCCGTTGTCGTTTCAAGGCGTTCGTACAATTCTTTGCGTTTAATCAGTTCAATAGGGTCAGTTACAGTTGCAAACAGGTTTTTAATGCAAATACGCAACAATTCATCCCCCTGATTTTCCAAATCATTCAGGCGAATAGTGTATTCACGAATGGCCAGCAATTTTTTCTGTGAAAGCAAATGCACAGCTTTCTGAATTTCGTAAGCTGATTGACGCAAAATATCAGCGAACTGCACAATATACTCGTCCGGCTCCGTAATATTGTACATATAAAAACGAGAAGCCGTCGCTTCAAGACCGTCCAACACATCATCCATGGTTGTTGTCAGTTCCATGATGTCGTCGCGTTCCAACGGCGTAATGAAGGTCTTGTTCAGCTCAGTAATAATCGTGTGTGTGTAATCATCACACTTATTTTCATACTTCTTCATTTCATTTGTAAACAAAGTTACATCCTGAAGATTTGAAGTATGTTGGGCAAAATAATCGGCTGCTTGCACGATCGTATCTGCCATATTTTCCAACGTCTCGAAGAATATATCCTTTTTCTTCAATCTCATAACGATTACCCCTTTACGAAAATATCCGCAACCTGTTTCGACTGCAATAGACAACCTTTGCTATCTTATCACACTCATCAATGTTTTTGTAATGTTTGTAAAAGCAAATTTCATGATATACGTATACATTGCCCGACATGGAAGGTCATTATCCGACATTTTTTCCCTAAAAAGGTGTATTTCGTTTTCTAATTTGCTTCTATGGTTACATGTTCCTTTAGTGAAGTATCTGCAGGTACCACATGTATATAGGATGTACCTGGTGTTAACGGGATTTCAACCCCATTTTTCATAAAACGAATCGCATCACCTGGTGTATGTTGCCACTCAGCCTGTATTAACCGTCCTTGTTGAAACACCATGGCCTCTCCGCTACCGTCCAACTCAACACTTAATCTGCCTACATCATCCAACGTTCGATGTCTAGCGCTCATCACAATGACATTGGCTGCTGAGAGCTGTTGGTTATTATTTTGATCCACATGTGACTTTTCGTTCACAAAACGCTTATATTGTTGATCCGCTGGATCATAGGTATAAGATACCCGATAGCTTTTAAGCAAAAACCGAATTTGTAAAGATGATGCAGTCTCGTCCACCATAACTGGGGTTTCACCGGATTTGAGGTAAGAATATACTGGAACGTCCGTCTGCTTGGCATACCCTTTACTATCGCTTCCTTTGCGCAGTCTGTTCACGTCTGTGTATAAATTATGTGGAGGACGACGATCTTTGCTTCGCCAGAAGTAAGCCCCTCCATTTGAAATCTCATCCAGATGTTCCTTCCGCTGCTGCTGTAAAATCGCATAGGCATCTGTGCTTCCCCCTGCGTGTATCGGCAACGCACCATAGGTTTCGCCCAGCTCAATCAAATACGGTCGAATGCTACGGACCGGTCCGATCTTTACATCTCCGCCATGACTTTGGAAAAAAGCGACCAGACGGGTAATCCCACCTTCTGCAAGAACTTCATATACCATGTCTGCCTGGCTAAGTCCTGCCTGTGGACGTGCAGCCGGAGCATTGTTGATCATGACAGCGAGCGGTCGCTCCAAAACTGGCTGCTCCACCGGAAGACCGGTGAGCGGAGCTGTAAATGCCGGAATAGACTGCTCCTTCGGCGGTTCAAGTGCCTCCTTCTCTGTTTCTTGCTTGGTCAGTTGGGGTACGGATTCAGATTCACCCGTATTGGACATAGCAGAACAAGACATCAGCGTCATGCATAACAGAGCTGAGGCCATCACACGCAACCAATGATTTCGTTGGGAAATGGGCCCGGACAAGTTCATCCCTCCACTTAGTTATTTTTCTCATTATAAGCTTTATTTCCTGTTTTTGTCTTGATTGAAGCATGACCAATCTATAGAATACTTATCTGAAGACATTAAAATTTAAAAAATATTTAGACTTTGTGATTTTTATCACAAATAACTGTAACTGAACCTACTACAATAAAGGTGTAGCAAAGATGATCATCCCCAACAAAATGAAATACAACCAACATTATAGATTAAGAAAGAGGAGTGGTTTGAATGTTTAACAGCTGGTTACGTGAGAACAAAGTCGCAATGTGGTTGCTGACTGTAGTACGGGTTTATCTAGGGTATGAATGGATGACCCACGGACTTGAAAAGCTGACAGGTGGATTCGATGCAGGCGGATTTATCTCGGGGGCCATTGCTAAAACAGGTGGAGACCATCCCGCTGTACAAGGCTGGTGGGGATCGTTCCTGGAAGCCTTTGCCCTGCCGAATGTAGGTTTGTTCAACGTCCTGATCCCATTGGGTGAGTTCTTGGTAGGGGTTGGCCTGCTTCTCGGTACATTGACTACACTGGCTGCTTTGATGGCTATGGTTATGAACTTCTCGTTCCTGTTCTCGGGTACAGTAAGCACCAATGCAATCTACCTGCTGTTTGAAATCTTCCTTGTAGTTGCTGGTGCAAATGCCGGAAGAATTGGCTTTGACCGTTGGGTACTGCCCTTCCTGCGTGGACTGTTTCGTAAAAATAAAGATACCTTTCCAGCGGACCCTAGTCGAAAAATAGCTTAAACATCCCAAAATAACCGTTATCCTCCGGGGTAATGGTTATTTTTTTGCGCTGTTATGCTCACAAGGGGTCTTTCAGCTCCTTCTAACTCGAACTCTTTTATCGGATTCATCATCCCCCCAAACGTTTACAAGTTGGATACAACATGGAATGCTCACGATACATTTACCCTATACACTACAGTTACATCAAAGAACGTAATGGAGGGTTATATCATGAAAAAAATTACCAAAGCCTATCTCATGCTCGCAGCCGTAACTTTCACAGTGCAAACTATGGGATTGGGATATACGACATCAGCCAAAGCGGCGACGTCTACTATGACATCTCAGGCAGAAAGTGTACAACTTATCTCCAAGACCTTCGAGCAGCTACTACGCCAACCCGACAAGCTACCTCAGGCATTCACTTATTTGCAAAAGCATATTCAATCCATTCCAGCCTCTCAAGCTACCATCATGGTGCTTCATCTGGAAAATGCGCAGAAACAGCAATTGGATTCCTATGCAAAGACCTTATACCCGGCCTCTGTTCAAACCAAAATAAATCAAATCTATAAACCCGGTGATTCGTTCACAAATGTAATCAGCCGTTCAAGCGATGTGAACCTGAAAAAGTTGCTAACTCAAACAAGAGATGCCGGCTACAAACTTGAAACTGCAGAAGGCATGTACTACCCAGTCATCAACTATGAAAAATATAAAGTCTTCGGGAAGCACACCACGACAGATATCCGCAGCTATATTGACATCATGGCGATGGAATCCGGACAGGCGGCTACCAAGGATGCCGCGCTCCGTATCGGCTATCAACAGTTAGCCGGACGAGTGCTGGCACAGGAGGCATTTTTAAACCAATATCCTCATTCCAACCGTACACAAGCTATAAAAAAATTGCACGATCTGTACTTCTTCTATACTTTCTATGGCACGAACAATACGCCATTATTCGATTATGATACCGGAAAGATTCATCCGAATGCCAAAAAAGGGTATCAATTCGTCGTTCAACGTAATATGGATTCGAAGAGTACCTACATTCAAAAGCTGAAAGCATTTATGACACTATTGGATCAAAATGGAGATCAGCGTACTACGCAGGTATCCACTTGGCTAAAAAAGAACGTGCCTTCTAATTAATCAAAGACGCAAAATACACAAAAGAACTTCCATTCCCACACACCATGTGGATTCGGAAGTTCTTTTTTTACATTTACGTATCACCTTCTTGACCAAAAGCCCAACAATTGAGACTCAACGAGCCAAGGACATACGACTGAAAAAGCTTATGCGCAGAGCGCTCATGATCCGCAGCCCCCATCGCATAAAACAAAGGTGAAAAATGCTCTATTCCATAAGAAGGTACCGCCTGTTTGGCATATGGAGCCTTCTTGTCATATTGGAATAGGTGGCGCAAATTCCAGTCTTGGAGCTGCTGTGCAATCCAGTCATCATATTGAACGGCCCAATCGGCTGGCTCACTCGTCTGCTTGAGTGTCCGCAAGTTGTGGACCAATCCGCCGCTACCGATAATCAAAATCCCTTGTTCTCGCAAAGGCGCCAGCATCCGTCCAATCTCGTATTGCTCCTGGGGAGCGCGCCGAGAATCAATGGATAAGGGTACGACCGGTATGTCCGCATCAGGATATATATGCCGCAAAACCACCCATGCTCCATGATCCAGTCCTCGGTTCCGAACCGGCTGGTGGAACAGGTTATGCTGACTGAACAGATGCTCTATCTCCTCATACAGCTTCGGATCGCCTGGTGCAGGGTAATCGATTGAGTACATTTCTTCGGGAAAGCCATAGAAATCGTGCAACGCTGCATGCTGATCATCCGCGCCAATACATTGATCGGGGCTATCCCAATGCGCGGAAAAAATGACAATTCCTTTGGGTCGGGGCAGGCTCGCGCCCAGCTTTGCAAGAAAGCTGGTATATGCGTTATTTTCTACAGCCAGTGTCGGTGAACCATGCGCAACAAAAATTGAGGGTAATGTCATCGCTGCCAACCTCCACACGCCAGTATAGTGTTACTCTTCCATTTTACTCCGGCGGAGGCGCAATTTCCAATACAATCCGTTACACACTGAAATCAGATCATCCAGTGCTGCCAATCCCGTTGAATATTTTCCTGTTCATCCAGCCATTCAAGTGTCCGATCAATGAGCCGTTGCCGCTCTTTACCTGACGAGAAAGTGTGATCCCCCTGGAAAATAATCTCTTTATCACAGCGTCCCTCTGGACGCATCCAGAATATCTTTTGAAACAGAAATGCATAATCCACAGGAATAATATCATCCGAGGTGCCATGAACAACGAGCACATCTCCGTTAAATTTAACGGCCTCCTGGAACGGCTGAAATTGAGCTAACGACTCAAAATAAGCAGGCG
>NZ_WUDQ01000250.1:0-5214 GCF_009827695.1 Paenibacillus sp. OT2-17
TGCTGCAGCTACCGCTAGGGATATTGAGTGACTGTTGGGGACGTAAAAAGGTGCTAATGAGCGTAGGTATAGCAGGGGGAATGACCTTTATGTTGCTACCATGGAGCGGTAATCATTTTATGTTCACTTTGATATTGCTGACCCTAGCAGGTGGTTTAGTAGGCTCCTTTTTCTCCCTCGGTTTGGCCTATGCCGCTGATCTGCTGCCCAAATCATTTTTAGCAGCCGCGAATGTACTGGCATCCTTTCACTTTAATCTGGGAAGTGTGATCGGACCTAATATTAGCGGAGGATTGCTGGACTATGGAACTCAAGGCAGCATGTTTCTTGTCCTTGGAGGTAGTTACGTTGTTTTCGGATTGTTAGGTCTGTTTTCCAGAAAAAGAGTACCGGCGGTTTAAAACTGCGATTTGCATGGTATTTGTTTCACATTTACTATAAAATATAAACAGTATTGATGGCGCGCAAAGGGGAATCACTTAGATGATTAAAATTCGGAAGCTGACCAAGCAAGTGGGGCCTGAACGGACCCAGCTACTTCGAGGAATTGATGCTGAAATTCATCAGGGCGAATTCATTGCCATAGTAGGGCCAAGTGGAAGCGGCAAAACGACGCTGCTTCGCTGTCTTGCTTTACTAGAGCCATGGGATGAAGGCAGTTTAATTGTAGGTGGCAATGACGTGCTGAAATCCGGGTGGACGGGCAAGATGAAAATAAAGCGGGAATGGGCATACCTGGAGCAAAACCCGCATCTAAATATGAATCGAACCGCTCTTAAAAATGTGCTCATTGGCAGATCCAGTCAAACTCCAATGTGGAGAATGGTGACCAGTATGGTACGTTCCGACGATTACATGGGAGCGATGGACGTACTGGAGGATCTGGGTCTGCTGGATAAGGCGCATGATAAATGCGACAAGCTCAGCGGTGGCGAGCGGCAGCGGGTAGCGACTGCGCGTGCTCTCGTGCACGGAGCTAAAGTTATTTTAGCTGATGAGCCTGTAAATGGACTTGATCCAGCTTCGGCAGCGCATGTATTGGAGACCTTTCGCAAGCTGTGTTCTGACGAGCGGGTGACGATCATTACTGTATTGCCGCTGGAAATGGCTGAACGCTTTGCTTCCCGTATATGGGGGTTGAATGATGGTGAATTGGTGTTTGATATTCAGGGAAGACGATTGACACAAGCAGAAAAGAACAAATTGTGAAGGGGACGGCAAGAGAAGTGAAAATAATGCTGTTGAGAATGGTGGCTGCCTGCTGTTCCTTGCTGCTCCTTGCTGGATTTTTAAGCGGCTGTAATGTTATTAGCGATCCCATTTCGCTGATGGAGACACCGACGATGTCTGACGAGAAACAGCAGTTGAATGGTGCAGTGAATACGCAACTAGGGGCGGTACAGCCTTTAAGGCCGAATGACCCAGATGACCCGACGCCTATTCGGACGGGTGATCTGAACAATGATGGCACAGACGAAGCAGTGCTCTTTTATGAAACGCCAGATGAGAGCGTAAAAATACATGGTGCCTTGTTTGAAGATCAGGGCGGAACGTGGGTAAAGAAGCTAACGTTTGATGGGGAAGGCACTGTGCTAGAGTCATTTAAGCTCGTGGATTTAACGAATGATGGAACACTCGATATTGTAGCGGGTTTTTCCAGTGGAGATAGTGGCGATGGCGGGGATCAGAAGGGACTCATCGTGTATTCCTATACCGGAGGAACTCTGGAGAAAATATATGCTACAGGCTATACGGACTTCGTCGTAGATGATTTTAACCATAACAAGATGGACTTGAACGGGGATAATTTGAATGATTTGACGATTATCACGCTGCGACGTAATGAATTCTTTACAGTTAAAACATTTCAATTCAGTGGGGGAACCTTTAAGGAAATCGGATCGTTGGATTTGGACAGTCAGGTCTTAGGTGTCTATAATGTCGTTGCTGGCAAGGTAGCCGAGGGTAGGCAGGGGATTGTTATAGACACCAAAATTGCCCAGACCACTACCGTCTCCAATGTCATTGTGATGGATCACGGCAAGCTCAGGAAGCTTAATCTTATGGATGTCACCTTCAAGGATGCGACCATCGCCAGTGGTGATGTGGATGGTGACGGTATTCTGGAATTTGGTAATTTGGAGAAGCCAAAAGGTTGGAGTAATAAGCCGCTGGATGAGGTTCCATATTTTGTGTCGTTCTATCAGTGGGACGGGGCGAAAGGGACGATTTTTAAGCAGCAGCAGTATCGTGATTCTAATGAACAGGTCTACTTCAGATTGCCGAAAGAGCTGCATGGCAAGGTGACGATTGATCCGAAAGTTTCGAAGAAGGACAGCTATTTGCGCTTCATTTTGGATGATACAGACAAAACGATAGCGGAAATTAAATTTTTCTCGTTGTCACAATGGGAGCGAAACAACGAAGGGTATAGCCAACTGTGGCGAACGAATGCGCAGGTCATTGGCATTAAGCGATCCAGTGAGCTGGAACCGCGTAAAACCATAAAAAACAAGATGGGGGAAAGGCAGGTAGAGTAGAGTGAGTAAAGTTTTAATCATGGAAGACGAGGAATCCATTCGCAGTTTTATCGTCATTAACTTGAAACGTAACGGTTTTGAGGTGCTGGAGGCGTCGGAAGGGCATGAGGCTCTAAATATTTTGAACACGGTGCGGGATATTGATATTGCACTGCTTGACGTAATGGTACCCGGTATGGATGGTTTTGAAGTCTGTCGGAGAATCCGGGAAACGAATGAGCGCATCGGCATTATTTTTCTCACAGCGAAGGTACAGGAGCAGGATAAGGTGTATGCCTTGTCTGTAGGGGCCGATGACCATGTGAGTAAACCTTTTAGCCCGACGGAGCTGATTGCACGTATTCAATCGTTATTGCGTCGGGTGAATGTACATCGTGAAACAGCAGCCAAAGTGTCCTTCCAGTCTGGACCTTTCACGCTAGATTTGATTGCTAAGCAATTTAAGAAGAACGGGCAGCTGATCGAGCTGACACCGACTGAGTTTTCTCTGATTCAATTTTTTCTGGAAAAAGAAAACACGCCGCTCAGCCGAGATGTTCTACTTGATCACGTATGGGGCAAGGAATATATGGGCGATCCGAAAATTGTAGATGTGAATATCCGACGTCTGCGGCAGAAAATTGAAAACAATCCATCTGAGCCAGCTTTTTTACAAACAGTGTGGGGACATGGATATAAATGGAAAGGTCAGTCTCAATGATCAAAAAGGGGATTCGCCGACAGATTGTGCTTCACTATTTTTTCGTAGTGTTCTTGGCGCTTCTGTTAGTAGAAGTCATTTTTATGTTTGCACTCCGGTCGTACTATTACGATTCCATTTACAAACATATCGAAAGCCGTATCGAATCGGTAAGTGAATTTGCACCCAAATTCAAAGAGCCGGAACAGTCTTTGCAATCGTATTTGTTAAATACATTTTCTCTGCCCTTCACTGAACTGCAGTTGCTTGATGAACAGGGAAATGTAATTGATAACTCGACGAATTTTGCAGCAGATCTAAGTGTGCAAACAAGTGATGTGACACAAGCATTAGCTGGAGATACGGGCAAATGGATCGGAAAGCAACCGAGTACGGGGCAGCAGGTGATGGCGGTATCTCAAAAACTGGACAATATCGTCGGAGACCAGGTGTATGTTATTCGGTATACGACTTCGCTGGAATTGGTAAATGATAAGTTGTTTACGATTACGCTGTTTTCTCTTGGCATCATGGCAGCTGTACTGGTTATTGTATTTGTGGTCAGTACAGGGCTCGCGAATTCCATTGTTAGACCAATTAATAATATCCGCGATGTATCTGCTCAGATGGCTCAGGGGAGGTTTGATGCACGCATTGAAGGCGATTATCGCTATGAGTTGGGTGAACTGGCTTCGACTCTGAACTATATGGCACAGGAAATTGTCAGAACAAATCAAATCAAGGATGATTTTATATCATCCATATCTCATGAATTGCGTACTCCGCTTACATCTATTAAGGGTTGGAGTGAAACGTTAAATTCTGGCGGTTATGACCCGGAAGAGACGAAAATCGGGATGAAGATTATTTCTAAAGAGACGGATCGACTGATTGGCTTGGTGGAGGAAATCCTCGATTTTTCCAAGCTGGAGCAAAATGCCATGAAGCTTGTGATGGGAACGGTGGATCTACGGGAGCTTTTGCAGGAAATTATGCTGAACGTATGGGCCAAAGCAGAAATGAAGCAGATAAAACTTCAGCTGGATTCGGAGGAAACGGCATATCTCGTCCATGGAGACGGTAACCGTCTAAAACAGGTGTTTTTGAACATTGTGGACAATGCTATCAAGTTTTCGCATGAAAGCTCAATTATTTTCCTGTCTCTACAACGAATTGATGGCAATATCGAGATATCCGTACAAGATACAGGGATTGGAATTAGTGCTGAAAATCTTGCCAGAGTCAGAGACCGCTTTTTCCAGGTAGACCACCAAAACGGTGGTACTGGACTGGGATTGGCAATCTCGCAACAGTTTATCGAGCGTCATCATGGTCAGATGCTCATTAGAAGTGAACTGGGGGCTGGAACTACCATTACGGTTTCATTACCTGCTCTGCAAGCAGAGCAGTCCGTGGAACCATCACAACTTACTGAAGGGCTGATTTAAAAGGCCCATTGTATAGATTTAACTAGAAAAACAGCCAGTCCTCTCAAATCGGGAGGGCTGGCTGTTTTTAATTTGGGGGTAACGTTATGAAGTAAAACCTTCGGCACGCAAGCGTGTATTGCGCTCGTAAGCTTCTTTCAGCATACGCGTAGTTTGCGGTCGTACCGCCATTTTACCAAATACCACTTCATTGGGTCCGATAACCATAATTTCGCCCGGATTACCTTTAATGACAGCACCATCACGAATCACAGCACCTTCACCGATAATCGCATGTTCAATATGGACGTTACGTCCAATACGTGTGTCAGGCATAACGATACTTTCTTTGATGGCTGATCCTTTACCTACTTCGACACCACTAAATACAACGGAGCGTTCTATTCGGCCCTCTACTTGGCAGGAATCATGCAACAAGCTGCCCAATGGTTGTGTTTGACGGTTAGGTACCTTTTGTGCGCTCAACCTTGTGCGGCGTTCACGTGTATACATCGGCCAGTCCTTGCGTTGAAGGTCGATAGCACAATCATCCTGTAACAAATCCATG
>NZ_WUDQ01000251.1:0-5191 GCF_009827695.1 Paenibacillus sp. OT2-17
GCCAAGAATACCAGCATCATGATGGACTTCTCGATGTGATTAACCAAGGCGATCTGGTTACTGTTTCTTACAATCATTTTTACGATCATGATAAATCATCGATTATTGGCAACAGCGACAGTAAAACAGCAGATGAAGGGGCTTTACGTGTAACTCTGCATCACAACTATTATGAAAACACGGTACAACGCACACCACGCGTGCGGTATGGACAAGTCCATCTGTACAACAATTACTATACTGGTGATGTAAAACGCTCCGAATATCCTTCACTGTATATATGGGGCGCAGGTAAATCCTCCAAAATCTTCGCCGAAAACAATGTCATTGACGTTGCCGGTTTAACTGCAGCTAAAATCGTGACTGTCTTTGGAGGAACTGCCCTGTCAGATACGGGCACAATCCTGAATGGACAAGCTGTTAACGCAGGCTCCAGCGCGGGTCTTAGCTCCTCTGTAGGCTGGAAACCATCGCTGAACGATAAAATCTCCCCATCCGCCAGTGTGAAGGCAGAAGTCACTTCCCAAGCCGGTTCCGGTAAGCTGTAAGCACTGCCCGCTAACACAAATAACCACAGGCGCCTACAACCTGCGATTTTACACCAAAAAGGCTGTTTCCTCCGTAGAATGATTCCACACGGAGAGAACAGCCCTTTTTTTATTTTTCATTTGTTTAATTACAAATATAACACGCCTTAACTGCCGTATTGTTCTACCAAAACCGGCTTTTCAAATGCATTATCCAGCTTGCGAAGTTTAGCCTTTACCGCTTCTGGTGGCTCAACCGCAGGCGCATCTGGATGCAGCAACCATGATTTCACAAAGTGCGTATCGGATAATTGAAAGAGTGGAGGCTCTTTCTCAAAGTCAATTTTCATAGCATAAGAACTGCGGGCTGCAAAAGCATCCCCTACAGGTGGGTGAAGCAGATCCGGAGGTGTTCCCGGAATAGCTGCCAGCTTCTGACCATGGCTGTCCAAACTTGGCATAGAAGCGAGAAGGCCCCATGTATATGGATGTTTCGGGTTATAGAAAATTTCATTAACCGTACCTGTTTCCACGATTTGTCCTGCGTACATAACGGCAACGCGATCAGCCATCTTCGCCACAACACCGAGGTCATGAGTAATAAAGATGATGGAAGTATCGATCTTTTTCTGAAGATCCTTCATCAGCTCCAAAATTTGAGCTTGAATCGTTACGTCCAACGCAGTCGTCGGCTCATCGGCGATCAGAAGTTTCGGATTAGCAGCCAATGCCATCGCAATGACGACACGCTGACGCATACCACCACTAAATTCATGCGGATATTGGTTAAAACGCTGTTCAGGATGTGGGATACCTACCAGATTCAGCAACTCAATACCCCGCTTGTGAGCAGCATCCTTGGATATTTTTTCATGCTTGAAAAGCACTTCCGTGATCTGCTTGCCCACTTTCATCGTCGGGTTAAGCGAAGTCATTGGGTCCTGAGAAATCAGGCCAATTTCCTTACCACGAATTTTTTGCATCTGCTTCTCTGTTTTATTAATCAGCTCTTGTCCGTCAAACATAATTTGACCCTTTTGATAAATGCCCGGAGGGGTCGGAATCAACTTCATAACAGCTTGTGAGGTTACGCTTTTGCCTGAGCCGGATTCGCCCACAATCGCCAGCGTCTCTCCTTTATTGACATGAAAGTTTACGCCACGAATGGCCTGCACTAGTCCCTGACGGGTCTTGAAAGATATCGTTAAGTCCTTCACTTCCAAAAGGCGGTTCATCTCATCACTCTTTCATTTATTATTCATCACTATTATTGACCACTATCTAAAAAAACGACGTCCATGAGTCAAGGTATATACGATTAATTTTACTCAGTTTAGTACCTACCAGTCAAGCTATATCTAAAATATCATCAAAAACCTTTCACACCATGTTATATAAATGGAATGTTTGTCCGAAAAAACGATCATTTTTAACCATTTCTGTACTCATTTATAACATGCGCTGGATATAGCTGAAGCGTGCTCCACCCCATGGCGAACGTGTGCAGAGTAGTTCTCCGTTCAATCGGGTAGCAATTTGACGACAAATAGCCAATCCAAGACCTGTGGCACCATTCGAGCCCGCATAGAATCTTCCAAATACCTCGGCTGCCTCTTGTTCAGTCAGCCCTTCCCCATCATCATCCACATGCATAACCCATACAACCTCCGGTGTTGTCCCTGTCTCCAAATGAATGACAACCTCCGTAGAGGTGTGCCGAACTGCATTTTGCAACAAATTCAATATCATACGGAACAATTGCTCGGCCGGAACGGCCACATGCAGGCCCTCTCCCTCCACTCGAAGCGAGATAGAACGTTCAGCAGCCACCGGCATCAATAGATGAACAGCATCCTCCGCCATGCTTCTAAGATCAACCAGAGAGACAGGCCAGTCTTCATTCAGCGCCTCCAACCTCGATAGCTGCAGCAGCTTTTCCACCATATCAATTAACCGCTGGGACTGCACTTTGATGATACTCAGCCCCTCGTCCTGGGATACCACTTGATCCTGAATGGCATATACATAGCCTTGAATGGACATTAACGGTGTCCTTAGCTCGTGAGATACATTTTGCAGGAATTCAATTTGACCGTGGTGGTGCTGCTGAATACGGGCGGACATGGAATGAAAGGTGCTGATCAACTCGCCAATCTCACTTTTATCCGCCTGCGGAAAATCACTATCCTGCGGCTGATTCGGTTCGTAGTTGCCTACCGCCTCCTTCAATCGTTTGAGCGGACGCACCAGACGTGAGACAACCATCAGACCAATGACGAGAATCACCAAAAAACCCGCGATGATAGACAGTAATGTGGTTCTCATTAACGGTACATACAGTGCTCGTAAAGAAGATAAGGGTGAGTATACAAAAATACGAAAAGGTTGTCCGGGCAATTCTTCATTCGTAAACAGTACCTTTTTACCTTGAAGCACAGCCACCCCTTCATGTGTAGCGGTCAGATCCTGGGCAGACGGATGAACCGATGCAAAAAATCCTTGGCGGATCAAAAGCAAACGCTCTATCTTTTTGCCTTCCATTCCAGAGACGCTTGAGTCGATGATGCGGTTATCCGTGCTTAAAATAAAGTAATCAGCAGATAAAAGCACGCCCTTGATAACATAGTTAAATTCAGCATTATCCAGTCGATCAAAGCCTCCGTCGCTCATAATATGGACGGCTTTGCGTGCCTGCTCATGAAGCTTGGATTTGGCCTGATTCACCAGAATGTCGTCGATAAGCCTGATGAATAAGACCACCGTAATACAGACGGTAATAAGCATGGCGATGGTCAGGGAAAGCAGTATTTTAGCTCTCATCGTACGCATGGTTACAACTCCTGAACTGTTGCTTTATATCCGAAGCCCCATACGGTGTTAATGACGAGCGTAGAGTGATATTCAGCTAACTTTTTACGAATCCGCTTGACCAAATCATCCACGACTCTCACATCACCTATAAAATCATAGCTCCACACCTGCTGAATCAGATGTTCCCTGCCGAAAGGTCTTTCCAGATGATTCGCAAGAAACAGCAGCAGGTCGAATTCACGTGAGGTCAAATTTAGCTCTTGTCCGTCCACTGTGACTTTACGAAAGTCAGCAAAAATACACAGATTGCCCGCATGGCATATATCTGCGCTTTCTGCCGCTTGCCTATCGTCTGATGCAGACATTCCGGCCTTGCTCAGTCTCAGCATCGCTTTGACCCTTCCTACCAACTCCCTTGGATTAAAGGGCTTAGTCAAAAAATCACTGCATCCCAGCTCCAGCCCGTGAATACGGTCGTTTTCTTCTCCACGGGCAGAGATCATAATGATCGGCATTTCCGTAAACTCACGAAGCTGAGTCAGTAGAGAAAGCCCATCAATGCCAGGCATCATAATATCAAGAACGAGACAATCCGGATGGTTCGTACGGATATGCTCTACCAGTGTTTTACCACTGGAAAAGGAAGTGACCTCGTAGGATTCTTTTTTCAAATATTCAGATATTAATTGCAGAATGAACACATCGTCATCCACTACTACTATTTTTGTCATGACCTTAACCCCTTGCCGTTGTTCTGGATGCTTCCATCCTCTCTTTAAGCTTAACAGAAGCCCAGCAGAATAGACAAAAGACGGGTATACCGTTCCCGGTCCCGTCTTTCTTATCATGAATCGCTGCTGTATATGCCAGGCGAGCTGAATGCTAACTACATATCAGTCTTATTTCTTGGTTGTTACTGTTTTTGGAGCTGTTTTGACTGTTTTTGGAGCTGCTTTGGCTGGAACTGCTTTTTTAACTGGAGCTTTGTGGGTCACTTTTTTAGCTACGACATGATGTGCACGAGTTTTATGAGTTGTTGCTTTGTGTTTAACAACATTATGTTTTTTTGCATGATGTTTAACTGTACGGTGCTGCACTTTCACTGCTTTTGTTTTGTGGCTTGCCACTTTTTTCGCAACGGATTTTTTGGCAGGGGCTTTCTTCGCTTTGGTTGTTGTTTTATGAGCTGTTGTAGCTTTTTTAACGGGTGCTTTCACCTCAGGTGTTTTCGTCACAGGTGATTTTGCCGGTGTTTTGGTAGCCGGAGTCGTAACCGCAGGAGCTTTGATTGCTGGTGCAGTGCTCGCTGGAGTCGTTGTTGCTGTAGCGGCGAATGCGCTGCTTGCTCCTCCCAATACACTTACTACGGTTAATACGGCTGCTGCATTTTTAGTCCATTTTTTCATGATTGAATCACCTCTCCTTTAAAGTATCTTTAGCTTATCAGGAGAATTCGGGATAATTGTGGAGCAAATGTGTGAAAAGTATATGAAAAAGCGTGCAGCCCTGTATTTAGAAAATACATGAGTCTGCACGCTATGAGTTTTACAATAACCATCTTCACTAACCAATGGCGATCCAGGAAATAATACCGTAGTTATGCGCGGTTTCGTTCCACTTGGTTACGACGATCACTGCTCCATTCGGCGTCTGAGATTTCAGCGTCGCATGAAAGAGAGGGTGGTTCGTCATCGCTACCAACGTGTAGTCCGGGTTTACAAAAGGCTCCCCGAATACAATGGTCACTTCCGTCTCTCCTTCACTGCCTTTCAAAAGAAACGGCGCTCTGCCAAACTGCTGCAATGCTGGCTGATTCGCACAAGTACGGACCGGAGTGATGCTCAAATGCTCCG
>NZ_WUDQ01000252.1:0-5145 GCF_009827695.1 Paenibacillus sp. OT2-17
GCAACAATATTTCATATGGATTAAGTCATGTCAGTATGGATGACATCATACGCGTTTCCAAACTGGCTCAGGCACATGAATTCATAACTGAACTACCGCTGGGATATGACACTGTCGTCGGAGAACGTGGATTGGGACTGTCCGGAGGGCAGAAACAACGGATCGCCATCGCGCGCGCACTACTCAAAAATCCGAAAATTCTGGTACTGGATGATGCTACCAGTGCGGTTGATATGGAGACAGAGCATGAAATACAGACCGGTTTTCAAGAGGTTATGCGTGGTCGAACAACATTTATAATTGCTCATCGAATCTCTTCACTTCGTCATGCCAATGAGATTGTGGTGCTTGAGGAAGGACGAATCGTCCAGCGTGGAACACATGAACAGCTCATTGCTACTCCAGGTCCATATCAGGATGTGTATCATATTCAATACGCCGATTACATAGCTCAGGCTCCAGACGGTGTATCCGAAGGGCAGGTGAGACCATGAATATACCCGCAGAAAAAGTAAAACCGTTAAAAAAGCCAACGAATGAACGCTTTGTCTATCAAGATGATGATGTCATTGACAAACCGTTTAACTGGTCAGAATTCAAACGTTTGCTGGCATACATGAAGCCTTATGCCCGTCAGATTCTGCCGATCCTTCTGGTCATGATGATTCTCGGCACCATTACTAAGCTGACCGTTCCTTATTTGATCAGTCTGGCCATTGATAAGGCAATTGCTCCCGCATGGCCTGCACTGCCCAGCGTAAAGTTACTGCTGCTCATCACGGGTGCCGTGCTCTTGTTATATTTAATTCAATGGGCAGCCAGCACGTACCGCATTAAATTCACCAATATTATCGGTCAACGGGTTATTTACGATTTGCGTGAAGATTTATTCAAGCATATTCAAAAGCTATCCTTTAACTTTTTTGATAAGAGACCAGCAGGTTCTGTATTAGTGCGCGTGACAAATGACATTAACTCGCTACAGGATCTTTTTACGAACGGTGCAGTGAATGTCCTGATTGACTGCGTACAGCTTATCGGAATTATTGTCATTTTGCTGCTTATTAATTGGAAGCTCGGTTTGGCGGTAATTGTGACCGTTCCGATCATGTTTTTGATCTCGACCAAGCTGCGCGTACGCATCCGCCGTGCTTGGCAAGAAGTGCGTATGAAGAACTCACGTATCAACTCTCATTTGAATGAGTCCATTCAGGGGATTCGTGTGACACAAGCGTATACGCAGGAGCAGGAAAACATGGCTTATTTCGACGATATGAACAGCTCTAGCAAAAAATCGTGGGATAAGGCTTCTGCCATGAATCAGGTCTTTGGCCCACTTATTGATATTACCGGAGGATTTGGTACGCTTGTGCTGTTCTGGTTTGGAGCGCATTTAATTCAGACAGATCAGCTTACGGTGGGATTACTGGTTGCGTTTGCTAACTATGTTGGGAACTTTTGGGAACCGATTAATCGACTGGGGCAAATGTATAATCAGTTACTGGTTGCGATGGCTTCGTCAGAACGAATTTTTGAGTTTATGGATGAACAGCCGAATATTGCAAACAAACCGGGAGCAAAAGCCTTGCCGTCCATTCGGGGCGATATCCAATTTGAAAAGGTCATTTTTGAATATGAAAAGGGACGTCAGGCGCTCAAAGGTATTAATCTTTCTGTCGAGGCGGGCCAATCTATAGCGCTTGTGGGTCATACCGGATCAGGTAAAAGTACAATTATTAATCTGCTCAGCCGTTTTTATGACATTACGTCAGGGCGGCTTACGATTGATGGCCATGATGTGCGCGATGTCACGGTGGAGAGCTTGCGAAGCCAGATAAGCATTGTGCTTCAGGATACATTTATTTTTTCGGGGACGATACGCGATAATATCCGATTTGGCCGATTGGATGCAACGGATGAGGAAATTGAAGCGGCTGCGAAGGCGGTCAATGCTCATGAATTCATTGTTCACTTGCCAGCTGGCTATGAAACAGAGGTAGAGGAGCGGGGGGGAATGTTGTCCATGGGCCAGCGACAGCTCTTATCCTTTGCTCGTGCCTTGCTGGCAAATCCGAGAATTCTTATCCTGGATGAAGCAACAGCCAGTATTGATACGGAAACGGAGTTGAAAATTCAGGAGGCTCTTCAGGTTTTACTGGAAGGCAGAACTTCGTTTATGGTCGCTCACCGTTTGTCCACCATCCGGAATGCTGATCATATCGTTGTACTGGATCATGGGGAAATCCAAGAAAGTGGTAATCATGAACAATTGATGAAAAAACATGGAATATATCGGGGGCTGGTGGAAGCACAGTTCAGATTTTTGTAAAAAAAAGATCAAAAAATCGCGTTTTTTGTAAATTTAAATGCCGAGCACTATTGCATTCTTGGAGCTAGACCCTGAAAATAAAGATGAAAAGAGATCAGAGCAATTTCGTCAGAGGGGGAAGAGTTCAAGATGTGGGGTGCTCCTTTTTCTGCCAAAGCTAAGAAGATGCTGCTGCTGGGTAGCGGCGAATTGGGAAAAGAAGTCATTATTGAAGCTCAGCGGCTTGGCGTGGAATGTATTGCTGTTGATCGCTATGAACTGGCTCCAGCAATGCAGGTGGCCCATCGCTCTCACTGTCTGGATATGCAGGATGCTGAGGCGTTGAAGGCACTAATTCGTGAGGAAAAGCCCGACATAATTGTACCTGAAATCGAAGCTATTGCTACGGGTGCTTTGGAAGAATTAGAGCAAGAAGGATTTTACGTAGTACCAACGGCCCGTGCCGCCCGTCTTACGATGGACCGGGAAGGTATCCGCAGGCTGGCTGCCGAGAAATTACAGCTTCCGACTGCTGCCTATCGTTTTGCAGATAATTTTGACCAGTTGCGGTCGGCGGTTCATGAGCTGGGCACGCCATGTGTGGTCAAGCCTTTGATGAGTTCGTCGGGTAAAGGGCAGTCTGTATGCCGGGCACTCGAAGATGCAGAATCCTGCTGGAATACGGCGCTGGAAGGCGCGCGTGCCAAAACAACACGTGTCATTGTTGAAGCTTTTGTCCCGTTTGAGAGCGAAATTACCTTATTGACCGTCAGATCGGTTTCGGGTACGATTTTTTGCCCACCGATTGGCCACATTCAGAAAGATGGGGATTATGTCGAATCCTGGCAGCCTCATGGCATGACGGACAAGCAGCTTTCGGAGGCGGAGAACATTGCCCGTACGATTACGGATGAACTGGGTGGTTACGGATTGTTTGGCGTAGAGCTGTTTTTAACAGCTGATGGCGTCATATTCAGTGAAGTATCCCCTCGTCCGCATGATACAGGAATGGTGACCATGATCACGCAGGATTTGTCGGAATTTGCGCTTCACGTGCGGGCCATTCTCGGATTCCCGGTGCCATCCGTCACGCTGCTTACACCAGGAGCTTCAGCTACTTTGAAGGCAGAAGTGGCTACGCGGGATTTCGTAATAAGCGGTCTGCATGATGCATTATTGCTACCCCGGACACAGGTGCGAGTGTTCGGGAAGCCTCAAACCAAGCCGGGACGCCGGATGGCTGTAGCGCTTAGCGCTGCAGAAGATGTGGAAACAGCACGGAAGACGGCCAAAGAAGCTGCTAATATGCTGAAAGTGGAGGTAAATCATGTCTAACAATGTGATGATTCCAGTACTGACAATTCGTTCCGTAGAGCTTGGCGATTGCGAAGCCGTAACTGGACTACTAAGAGAAGTCGGGTACCCGATGACTTGTGGTGTAATGAAAGAAGTTATGGGAACAACGCGGGAGGACAGTCAAGCGAATATGATGGTTGCAGAAATGGATGGTCGTGTTGTCGGAGTAATCGGCATGCATACGGCTCAAAGCTTGGCTTATCCTGATCCTGCCGTACAAATCACTATGCTAGTCGTGAGCGGGGAGTATCGCGGCGAGGGCATTGGCAAGCGCCTGGTGGCTTGTGGTGAGGAGTGGGGACGTGCGCAAGGATGCTATCATTTATTCATTACCGGAGCGAATAACCGCATCAAACGGGTAGAGGCCCGAGCTTTCTACAACCGAATCGGCTTTGAGAAGCAAGGCTACCGTTTCAGCAAAAAGCTTAGATAATCAGCCTGTAAAAAGACAGTATTATACTTAATGCCTCACTACTTTTAACTTAGTTCCGCATGGGTCAACTCCGAGCGGGGCTATTTTTTTTCCAACTTTTATACCATTGATCCTTCTATAAAACATGATATACTGCTAGAGTAAAGATTACAAAGTTGTAACCAGACGCGTTCACACCAAGGCATTTATACAACAAGGAGATGACGAAATGAAGAATATGTTGAAAAAAACACTGGTGATGGGAAGTCTAAGCGCCATTTTATCCGCAGGATTCATCGTTCCGGCATCAGCTTCACCAGCTGACGATTTGACTGCCCAACTGCAACAATGGTTTCAAAATAACGGATATACCGTCAATATGTCCAACGGGACGACTACAATAACAAAGACCGTAATTAAGGATGGTTCTGAAAAGGACAAGGCTAAAAACAAAACAGCAAATCCTTCATCCGGTAAACAAGCAACAACCAAACAGGGTAGCCAAAAGGCATCGCAGTCTAGTAACAAGCAACAGACTCAAAAACAAAGCACAAACTCAGGCGCGGGTCAGTCAGCAGGATCGGATGCACAACTGAGCAAGTCCCAATTTGCAGCTGAGGTTGTAAAGCTTGTAAATAACGAGCGCAGCCAAAAAGGTCTGAAGCCCCTCGCATCGAATGCGAAGCTTACAGAAGTAGCCTTAGTCAAGGCGAAGGATATGAGTACGAACAATTACTTTTCCCATACATCTCCGACCTATGGTTCACCATTTGATATGATGAAAAAATTCGGTGTAACTTATACGTATGCGGGTGAGAATATTGCCATGGGACAACAAACACCACAAGAAGTGATGAAAGCCTGGATGAACAGCCAGGGACACCGTGAGAATATTTTGAAGGCAGAATATACACAAATTGGTGTGGCTTACTACAATGGATATTGGGTACAAGAGTTCACACGTAACTAAGATGATCGTAAATACGTTCCCAACGTCATGTCGCTGCTACGAAAAGATAGTGACGTGACGTTAATCTGGAGACCCGCTGACACGTTCAGCGGGTCTTTT
>NZ_WUDQ01000253.1:0-5141 GCF_009827695.1 Paenibacillus sp. OT2-17
CCCGTTGCTGAAAATTGGAGCCTCCAATCACCAGTCCAATACGGCTAGGATCAACGTTATCCAATTGGGCATCTTCCCAGGCTTCTTGAAGGGTTACCATGGCCACCTGCCCCGAAAATGATGCTGTACGTAACATTCGTTTGGATAATGCCTTCGGATAAGACAAGGGTGGCAGCTCCGCACCTATAAATGAAGCTTCACCTCTTCTGCCCGGGCGTTGCATGACGCCAAATGCATGCTGCCCTTTGAACAACGCCGAGGCAAAAGCAGCCTTCCCCTGCCCAATCGCCGAAGTCACGCCAATCCCCGTAACGACTAACTCAGACTCTTCATAATTTTTCATAATTTCGCATAAAGTGCATCTGTCAATTCCCCTATATTTTTCACGCCGGACAATTCGACGCGCGGAATATTAAGAGATAATGTTTCCATCGTCTTGTTTACAATTTCAGCCCGATCTACTGAATCTGCACCCAAATCCACCAATCGATCGCCATACTCGAACGTGTGATCTTGTAATTCGGGAAGCACTTCACGAATACAACGTTTAACGATATCGAATACTTCTTCCTTATGCATAGGTATCCTCCTAAAAATAAATGATTTAAAACTCAACAAACCTGGTGTTCAGTAAACATGATCTACAAACGGATTTCGATGAAAACTTGCATTGAATTTTTCATAAAGCCGAGAAGTATTCATACTCCATTCCGTCTTCCTCGGTGCTACAATCGTGCAGATATAGTCACCTAACTGGTAAGACTGGGCAGCATATTGTGGAAAATGTGAAAATGTACTTTGGAAGCATCCATCCACAAATCTGGTCTCATTCATTTCAAGTACATGCAGCGATGTTGTAAAACCTGTGCGCAATATTTTCGACAGGGCCTCCTTCACTGTCCAAAAAACCGTCAATAAAGCTGAGTACTCCCCTACTCCCCGCACGATAGAGATTCTTCCCTTTTCTTCCGCCGTCAGTTGGCTTTCAATTGTCTTATTTCGCTTAGAATCAATCCTCTCAATATCAATGCCCATGGGATGTGCTTCGGGAAAAACAACAGCCGCTCCGATATAGTCGCAGTGGGCAATGCTCACCTGATAGCTGTGGACACCATTGATTCGAAGCATGGGCTGGCCGAAGACACCTGACTCCACACTTACGTTGCGCAGGTCTGGCTCGCTTAACAGCACCGAAACTGCTTGTTTGGCACTTAGCCTGCCAAGCACAAAGTTGGATTTCCGCCGATGGAATACCAAACTCTCGAAGTAACTACACTCATCCGAATGAAAGACTTCTCGATCAAGGGGAGCGTCTGCGTTATAATCTGCATGGACAAAACTGACGGCCGCCTTCATCACGGCATCTTCCCGCTTCAACATTAGTTGTTCTGCATACGAGGCTACGCATATCCCCCCTAGTAAACTACTAACTTAGCAGTCCAAATCAAAAAAGGCCTTCAAATCCCTTAAGGGTTCTGAAAGCTTCCTCATGGAGTATGAACTCGTCACGAGTTCTCCACTTTAAACCTTACTTATAATTTCCAAAGCTACTCTCACTAACCTGATATCACCCATAAATTCTAACTGAATGACCGCTTGTCGTTTATGTCTATCTATTTTCTTAACTATACTCCCCCTTCCTTTAAGTGGGCCATCTAGGATACATATATTGTCTCCTTCAATAATTCCAGTTGATGATTCTATACAATAGCTATCATTGCATAGACTTTCTAACATTTGTTTCTCCGAATCTCTCATTGAAGCTTCAAACTTCGAGTATCTCAATAAACGAATGATATCACTAGAAGTGCAAATCATTGAATTTGTACTGGTTACGAACTGCAAGTCAGGTAAATTCGACTCAATAAATACATAGCTTGGGAACAAAGGAGCCCATTCTTTCTTTACTATTCCTGCTACTTTAAAGAGTCTCTCTTGGAGTGGTATAAAGGGTTTGTAGACTTCAGAATCCAACCACTCATTAATAAGCTGCTTGACCTGTTCTTCCCTACCCGTTCGCACAAAAAACACGTACCAGCTCACTTAACTCATCTCCTATAAAAACGTACTGCCAAATCATCTCCTATAATGTCTACTACCCATATACATAGCTTCGCCCTTTCACTTATCCTACTTGATAAGCTACAATCTCTCACGATATATCCCTCTTTGATGGTTAACGTGACCCGCCAGCGATTAACCACAGAAAAGTTCCTTTATTTTTCATATAATCATATAATTGGAATAATGTTTTTCCATTATAATCCTCTACTCAAACCCTGTCAATTCACAGTTGATTGGAAACGGCCAAGTTCAGATTGGATTCGCAAACCTTTCTGAAAATGCTTAATTTGAAGTCATTATTATCTTTCGAATACAGCTTCAACGTTTCTGGCGGCTTATAAAAGAACTGATCCGAGTGTTTTACTCTAGTTAACTTGAGCATCTGGGGCACAGACAAATGATAGATCGTTATGTATTATTTTTTATATTTAAGATTTTCTCTCACCATTAGAACTGGGCCACAATACAGACTCATTTGAAATCGAACAGGCCCTTTTGGTTCGGACGCATTCTAAATTTAATAAAAGATTCCTTACTCGTAAATTGAAAATAAATATTTTCATCCATGAGGTGTAAAACCAGGCGCTTTACCAAATGAATGAGCAGGATAAATTTGAATAGAGTCATCAATTTCTCGCTTTATTTTTTGAACACTATTATATAATTCTATTGGATTTCCTCCATTTGGGTCACAAAAGCCACAACCTTCAATGAATATTGTATCCCCAGTAAATAAGCGATCTGATAAAAGATAGCATACACTTCCCGCGGTATGTCCAGGAGTCAAAAGACTTTTAATTTCTGTTTCACCGACCTGGATTGAATCCTTGTCTTTAATTGAATGTAAATTTCTACATCTAAAATGATAAAAATCGATTTCGTTTGTTGACATGAATACCTGCGGGTTATATTTTTCCAGGAGTGGATTTACCAAATTAATATGATCCCAATGTGAGTGAGTTAATAGTATCGCTTTGAGATCGCCATTCAATTGTTGAAGATAGAACTCTACTTTCAATAAATCCCATGATGGGTCAACAATAGCTATGTCTCTTGTTTTCTCATCCATTACAAAATATACATAATTAATGAAATTCATAAAACAGACTCTTAACTGTTCCATATGAAAAGTCAGATTCATATCAGCTTCACCGAACCACCTTCCCAATAGTTAATTAAAAACAACAACATTCTGATTTAAGGTTTTAGGCCACTTCATTTTTTAGAAATACTTACTATTTAATTATAAAGGCCTAATTTCGTTGTCCTATGATTATAACAATTGATGCAATAGAAAGGCTCCAACTCTCTGTTACAAGATCGCTTAATTTTTCCAAAACAAAAAACGCCTCTCCGTATGTTAACGGTGAGACGTTTTTTGTTGATCCTACATACCTGTTACGGAGTATTCCGCAGGTACACAGAACCTCGCGTTATTTTCGTTCATTTAACTTTGATGTGTCCGTTATAAATCAAGAATGCCGAGGACCGGGATCGAACCGGTACGGTAGTCACCTACCGCAGGATTTTAAGTCCTGTGCGTCTGCCAATTCCGCCACCCCGGCATAAATTTAGGAACGCTAATCTTTACACTTACTTGTCTTACAAGTATCTGAGAAACACGCATCTGATTAAGAAGTGTTCTCGTTATGTAAATGTTGTTCAATTGGGCACCAACATATAATACGATAATTTTATCGAATTGTAAAGTGTTTTTTAAAAAAAATAATAAAATTCTCTTTTTGTATAACTTGTGCACATTTGAATTACACTAATAAACGTCTTTCCAAACTACCAGAAGGGGTGTTACGAATGCGTGAAGGTATGATTCCAGCTGTTCTTGGAACGGTAGTATCGGCTTCAGGCGCTGTGTTGCTGAGCAGTAAGTACAAACTTGCAGCTACAGGCATTCTCGGTTTCGGACTGGCTCATGTTGTTCTGGGAGCGATTGATCTGATTGAGCATCGCTAGTTGTTTGGGAAGTACCGGGCGGGATTTACTCCCTCCCGGTTTTATTTTTATCAACGTTTAGTCTGGAGCACAAGCGTTTATGTAAAGTATAGAAGCTGAATATGCCTAATAAAAGGAGCTGTGATGTGCTATGAGAGATAATAACTCTGAAAAGAATCGTACTGACGATCAAATCGAACATAAACAATCCCTGGACAAGCGCGAGCCAGGATTTAATCGCATTCCTGACACCGATGCAGATACACCTGCTGCTACCGATATGATTGATGAAGCCATAGGTCGCGGGATAGACAAGTTACGTAACGATTTCACAAAATAAAGCATGGGTAATAAGACACAGGTTTGTGAGCAGTCCTTAATTCATTTGTTTTGATATGTACAGTGATTTCGTAAAATCACTTAAAGATCAGCATGATCCAGCCAATGATTGATATCCACAGCACGATGCTGATTAAGAGTCCACACATGATACCAAAAGAGAAATTACCTTCACTCTTCGGTACAGCACTACCAAATTTCAATCTAAGCTTCATTTGATTCCAGTTCATAGAACCCCCTCCTTAAGTTCTATTTCGGAATATGAAGCTTATTTTTGTAGACCTATAGTCATGTTTTCAAAAATAAAATAGGGTTTTTCGTCCTATCATCCTGATCGCGGAAATAGGATTACAGCTATACCGACCAAACAAATCAATCCACCAATGAAATCGTACAAGTCGGGTGTCTTTTTATCAATCCACCAGCCCCATGCAATGGAAAGAACAATAAAGACACCTCCGTATGCTGCATATACACGCCCAAAGGAGGAAAAAACCTGAAAGGTAGCAATGATTCCATACACAGCCAAGATTACTCCGCCGCAAAGTCCGACATACCATGTCTTTCCTTCACGCAGCCACTGCCAAATCAAATATCCTCCTCCAATTTCAGCGATGCCAGCCAATATAAAAAGTAAAGCTGCCTTTAACACCATTTCACATCCCTAATTCTTCAAATTCTTTTCGATTTTTTTGGATATCTCATTAGAGCACTCGACCTAAAAGGATAATCAATGCAATCACGCCAACCAGAATCAGCAGGTTGCTGACCTGACGCCATAAGCTAGG
>NZ_WUDQ01000254.1:0-5137 GCF_009827695.1 Paenibacillus sp. OT2-17
GAATTACCCATGGCCGTTATTATGTCTTCTCTTGTATTAGGAGAATTTGTAGGCTGGTCTCAATGGATCGGTGTTATCATCATTTTATGTGGCATCGCATTTAGCAACATAAGACACAGAGGATCAAAACCACAGACTTTAGTGAAGAAGAACACAGCATAACAAGATATCTATAATTTTAATAGGTTAGATGGACAATGATTTCAGAATAAGATTTGAAGCATTTACAACGCTGTGTAAAATGCGGGGGCTTATAACGCTCATCCCAGATTTCAAAATCATAGTCTTAGAATATTCACCCGCTCTGTTCAAACAAAAAAAGGACCTATCGGTCCTTTTTTGAATATATGGCTAAACCTGTTTTTCATGTTTGAAAGGTTAAATTTTTTTCGCAGGATTAGATACCTCAGTTTCAAATATAGCTCCCCAAATTTCCAAACTCGTATGTTTTCTGTTTTTATTATCAAGCATAATCAAATTATCTTTAGGCTGGTTAAGCTCCTCTTTTAGATTCTTAGCCTCGTTATAATGCTCAATGAAAGTTGCTTCGATGAAGTGAAGCTCGTTAAATATTTTGTTTTTGTCATTTTTATAAACTTCAAAGATTTGTTCAATATTTGGAAAGTATACATCATCATTTTCTGTTAATCCGATAGTCCTTGGGATTCGCTTGTTTAAATCATGGATTGCTACAGGTATACGCCAGATCCATGTATTCCTGCCGATTCCGGTTTCTCTTTCTAAGAGAAGATAAGTTAGTTAATGCTCTAGAGGGAAAACGAGGCAAAGCAAAAGGGCCAGGCATCGGCAGACCTCGAACACGACCCGAATATCCGGAGGTCAAGCTGAAACGCCTCGAAGCGGAAAATGAAATGCTAAAAAAGCTCTTGCAAATGTGAACGGAGGAATGGATGCTGTACCCAAGAGTAAAAAGTTTGCGGTGATCCAAGAATTGCTTAGTAAGGGACATAGCATCGTACTACTATGGCAAGAAAGTAGCCTACGTTGTTTCTGGCAATCATCTGAACCGGGAGTTTAAGACTGACCAGCCGAATCAAAAGTGGGTAACGGACATCACTTACCTCATGTTCAATGGACAGAGACTCTACCTTTCCACGATTCAGGATCTTCTTAACAACGTAATGGTTGCCTACCAGATCAGCCGCAGAAAGATTTGAGCCTGGTGTTAGATACGGTGAAAAGGCAAGGAAACGACAGGACGCGCGAGGTGTTACTGCATAGCGACCAAGGATTTCAATATCCCTCTCGCCTCAGCTCAACAGGTGGAGCATGCCATCCAGAAGTATATCCATTTCTACAACCATGAACGCTTTCATGAGAAACTAAACAACCTGACTCCTTATGAATACAGTACTCAGGCTGCTTAATTATTGCTTTTTGATAGCTGCCTGCTTGAAAGGGGTCACTTCATGATTGCGGAATTTGCGAAGAAACCAAGATCAGATAGCGACTTGACCTTCTTCGGCTTTTTATTTTCCACCTTACCACCGTGGAGAATGATTTCGAATTCCCGGTTTCTGTTCTTGGCCTTCTTCGTCGTCAGGCTCATAATCTTCATCAGGTGGAAACGACTCCTTATAGAAATCGTTCTAAGAGGCCGTCCGACTCCTTAATGCCCTCTTCATCTACATTTTCGTATTCATCCTCCGTCAGTCCTTCTACCAACACAAGATTAAAGGCTTCCTTATGCAATGCCTAAACTTTAGGCCAATCGACCTCGGCCCGTTCTTCTGTAGCTTCCCATTTTTCGCGACCAATCGAAAAAGAAAATTTATATTGATTGCCGCTTATGAGTTGTCGTATCTGACGGATCAAAGCAATAGTTCCTATTTTGTCACAACAAAAAAAGAAGGTAGGAAAAGTTTCCTGACCTTCTTAGCATTCATATTTCTATGTCTGAATAATATCATTGCTTTTTACCATGTTACTACGGATTTTCCATTTTAACTTTAAAGATAGGCTTTGGAGTAGTGGTAGTGTTTAATGGATCTTATTACTACCACTACGTTCTCTTGCCATGCTACACAATCCCCCCCATAAATACGTCTGCTTACTATGAGTGTAATTAGACAAACTGACGATATGAAATCGTACAATCTTTTCTAAAGCGGCTACATATAATGTTCTATATATCATTAAGAATGGCTTAAATAGTCAACTTTAATATAGTAAGAGTAGTATTGGTAAAGTTATGAAGTTGGGCTGGGGTTGCATTTGCATTTACTAATTGAATAGTTGTAGGAACGACCCCTACAGTAATAATGACTTCTGCCGAAGTTGGTCCGCCACCGTTACCCGTGAAAGGAACTGGGGTAACAGGGAATCCATTTACGGTAAGGTTAAAGTCAGCATTGCCTTGGTTATGAATTGTAAAATCTATTAGATAGCTCCCCGTTTCGTTGATTGTTATCGTTGAAGATGGAGGAGTGAAAGTAAATGCACCACCAACATTAGCCAAAACTCCAGTAAAGGTAATTGGTGAGTTACCCGGAACTGTGTCAGTTCCCGTACCAGGATCTGCTCGGAAAACACTTAAGAAGTCTGATATCCCGGCGCCTGCAGGCCCTGTTGCCCCCGTTGCTCCTGCTGGTCCTACCGCCCCTACCGTTCCCGCTGGTCCTGCTGGTCCTATCGCTCCTGCCATTCCCACTGGTCCTGCTGGACCTACTGCTCCTGCTGGTCCTGTTGGTCCAGGAATTCCTTGAAAACCTTGTAGCCCTTGCTGGCCTTGAGCGCCTGGAACTCCCTGTGGACCCGGCAGTCCCTGAGGTCCTTGAGGTCCTTGAGGTCCTTGAGGTCCTTGAGGTCCTTGAGGTCCTCGGATCCCTTTAACAATAACTTTCGGTAAAACTTTGACTTTTTTAACTACACATCTTCTAAATTTTCTCCGATGCATTTTCTTTTGCCAATAATAATGTCGAAACATATTTAATGATCACCTCCAAAGTCTAGTCAAAGTAGCTTATTGTGCAATTAACCAAAAAGATTGGGCTGTTGACTTCATCTTGGGAAAATAGGCATAGGTCTGACTCTATCGTGTTAGCATTATTACAGCTCATCCTTCTGAAGCTTATATCCAGTTCAATCAACCGATCCAGATTCTGCACTATCTGCATTTTTATATTTCTAGCCTGTAGGTCTTTGACCCACTGAGCTATACCAGCCTTAACAATCTTTCGGTACTATACCATTGATCAAAGATACCCTCGACGAACTCTATTTCGCGTTGTAGTAGTGTCTCTTGCTATTCGTTGTCTGTCCCATTGTCATTGGGGAGACGTTCACGCGTCTCCCTTTTTATTTATACTAGGCAGAATATACACAAACTTGTGAACCATCTGCGGTTACATTAATATAGTGAATGCTACGTTAAACAACGGTTTTATATATGGGGGAGAATAAATAACAATGGTTAACAAAGAAATATCTTCTGGTGACCAAAATTCTTGGACAGCATCTGATAAGATTCATACCGACCTGCTTGCCGCTAAAGTTTCAGTTTATAATCCATGCAATTTTAAATGTACTGGACCAATTCCAGAAAAACAAAACGCTGACTATGGGGCCTACTTCTTTAATTTAAATGCCCACTCTATACGATTCCGTATTGCAAAGACAACTCCAAAAAAGATCGGGCAATTTGTGACTATATATAAGAGAATTGGGGATGGACCAATACAACCCTATGACGTATCAGATCCAATCGACTTTTTGGTTATTAGTGCACGTAAAGACAGTAGCTTGGGGCAATTTGTATTCCCAAAATCCATTCTGATTAAACATAAAATATTATCTAACAAAGGTGAAGGTGGTAAAAGAGCAATACGTATTTATCCACCATGGGACACGCCTACAAGCCTTCAGGCTCAAAAAACTCAGACATGGAAGTTAAAGTATTTTCTTAACATACCTGTAAACGAACCAATAGACATTTCTCGTGCAAACGTACTTTACGATTTAGAATAATGTGTTGCAACATTAGAAAGACGTACCGGCTCCATGCCGGTTGCCTGCTGATATCGCATTTTAATCACATCACAAAATACCGGGTCCAGTTCCATGGTCCTGCAACAGCGGTCAAGCTAATCACAGGCCATAAGGGTAGAGCCGCTGCCGCCAAAGAAATTGACAACTACGCCACTAAGCTGGCTACTATTCATAATGGGAATAGCTAGTAGATCAAGGGGCATCTGAGTGGGGTGAACATACTTATTTACATTGCCCCGTGAAACTTCCCATACTGTCCTAGGCAGCGGTTCCTCAACAGGAAGACCAGCCTTCCATACCGTAGTCTGTGTTCCGATCACCGTATCGGGCTGGAGCCTTGCTTTTAGATGAGCGTAAAAGATCGGCTCATGTTTAAAACGATACTGTGCCCAACCAAAGGAAGCAGCATTCATAGCATCCTCAAATTTTCTTTCTACAATAACAAAAGTATGTTTCTTAGTAGAAACAAAAGCCTGATGAACAAGTGTCATCAGGCTTTGCTAAAATCAGGACGGCTGCTTTGGTTTAAATAGAGAGCGGTATTATGGTAAAGAAATATTTGAAAAGTTAAAGACAGGAGAACATATTTATAAGGGTTTAACGTACATATTTTTAGAATATTAAAAAAAATATAAATCGCAAATATTGGATTTTGGTACACAACTTTATTGTTCGAAGAAAACTCCATAAAATAAGTTTTAGGCTGACCTTAGAAATTAGAACAGCGACAACCAAGGATGAAAAAATAAAGGTCCTAGACTGTCGCTGTTCCATTAAACTAACGTGTCCCGTTAGTTCAATACCAATCCCATTCCGAGTAATGGTGATTATTAGCCCTGTTAGAGCCTCGCGAACGTGATGTAATCGACTTGGGCAGGCTCTGCCGATTCGATCCGAAGTGCCCGGTTGATCTGCCCCCGGTGATATTGCCCATGTAAGAGGACCTGCGACAGGATGTCCCGTACGGACGTTCGGAACGGAACCCCGCTCTGGTTCGCATAGTCGATCATCTCGTCCAACTCGGATTCCTCGAACCCTTCGATATAGACGCGATATTGCTCGGCGTTTTCTTCGAACATCGTCCGGATCGCCGTCAGGTCTTCCGCTTCCTCCCACAACGAATATTGCG
>NZ_WUDQ01000255.1:0-5127 GCF_009827695.1 Paenibacillus sp. OT2-17
ATTCGCTTGGGGTCAGGTGAATTTCTTCTTCACCAATCCATACGCATCCTGCTGCATAATCAATTTTCAAATTTCCATTAATAAAGCTGGAAGCATCCTTCAGGAGCTTATCACTGTCATTTCGAATTCTTCGTAAACTGACTCGAAGTCTGGCCAGCAGTTCTTCTACACTGAAGGGCTTTGTTAGATAATCGTCCGCTCCGGCATCCAACGCATCTATTTTATCCCGATCTTCGCTGCGTGCGCTGACCACGATAATAGGCATATTCGACCATGCACGAAACTTTTTTATGATATCTACACCATCCATATCCGGCAGCCCCAAATCCAGAATCATTAGATCCGGCTGCTTGGATACTGCTTCTAAAATCGATGCTTCCCCTGTTTCAGCCGTATGATATTTATACCCCTGTGTCTCCAGCGTTGTCGTAATCAGCTTGCGGATGGGTTTATCGTCCTCCACAACAAGAATAAAAGGTTTATTCATGAACATTCACTTCCTCAGCTTGCAGGGTAAAATAAAAAACCGTCCCTTTAGGGATATTGTCCTTAACACCAATAGTACCTCCATGAGCATTCACAATTGATTTGCACAGAGAAAGCCCCAATCCTAATCCACGACGTCCGTCCCCATGAATGTTGTCTGCCGTATAAAACATCTCAAACAGTCTAACCTTGACTTCTTCTGAAGAAATACCGGGGCCATCATCTGAGATTTCTACAATGACTATATGTCTCTCGCGTCTTGCTGAAATTGTGATGTGAGAGCCATCTTGGGTATACTTGATTGCATTATCAATCATATTGATCAATACCTGAACAATAAGTCGGGAGTCCATTCGAGCCATCATCAATTCATCATCCAGTTCCGTCTGAATGACATGCTTCACACTGTTGCGATTCACATGAAGCAGAGCCTCCGAAATGACTTCCTCCATTAATTCTGCCTGAAAATTCAGATTTAGAGTACCACCTTCGATTCGACTAATAGACAGCAAATTTTCTACCAAATTGATTAACCACATGGAATCGTCATATATATCCGTATATAGACCTTTTTTCTGTTCCTCGTTTAGTACCTCTGGGTTTCCAAGAAGAATCCCCGCATTGCCTGAGATGCTGGTAAGTGGAGTGCGTAAATCATGAGAAATGGACCGAAGCAGACTGGCACGGAGTTGCTCCTGCTGGATTTGCATGGAGATCTCTTGTTGTCTTTCGTTCAGTTTTTCTTTCTCTAGCGCCAGCGCGCATTCTCCCAGCATGGCAAGCATTAGGCTATTTTCAAAAACTTCTAAAGGTTCTTCCTCATCCATTACAATAGCTGCCACCGCAAGAACCTGCTCTCCTCCACGCACCGCATGATATAGACACTTAGCGCCAAAAAAAGTATCCGTCGTTGCTCCTGCACGCTTGTTGTTTTTATATACCCACTCTGCAACTGCACGTTCGTTGCCTCCTGTGTAGACCCCTGGATCAACTGCAGATTCTTTCTTTGGAAAAAACTGCGGCGCCAACAGTCCCCCTTGGTCAACTGAATAGAAAATGACCATTCTGTCCAACAACTTTACCATTTGATGTGCCATTTCATTAATAATAGCCGGAGAGTCTTTGGCCTGTTGCAATTTCCGGCTTGTTTCCAGAAGCACCTCGGTACGGTAAGCTTTTTGCGCAGATTGCCGAGCCTGCTCTCTTACTCGCATAGTCAGTGTACTCGTCATGAAAGAAGCAGCCAGCATGACCAGAAAGGTGACCGGATAGCCTGAATCATAAGCCTGTAAAGAATAATAAGGCTCGGTAAAAAAATAATTAAACACAAGTACACTCATAACCGAAGAAATGGCGCTATACATTCTGCCCTTGGTCACAATTGCATTTAACAAAACTCCCAGAATGTACACGGTAATAATGTTAGCTTCTCGGAATTCCAAATACTTAAACCACAAGCCAATAATTGTGCACACAGCCAAGATAGCAATGGTCTTGATAGTATCTGCCAACGACAGCAATGGGTATTTTTCGTAAAAAGGCAATCTTTTATAGAAGGAAGACTGAGTATAGGGGATAATATAGATTTCAATATTAGGAAGTAAGGCCGTTAGTTTATCACTTACATTGGATTTTGCAAGCCCTCTCCTCTTGTAAGGGGAGCGTCCTAGGACAATTTTCGATACACAGCTTGTTTTGACATATTCGGCAATCTGTCCTGGAATATCGTCTCCATACATCGTTGCGATTTGTGCACCCATTTGCTCAGCCAGCCTAAGGTTCTCCCTTAACTCCGCTTTATTTTTTGATGTCAATTCTCTCGCTTCTGGTGTTTCCACAAACAACGCGGAGAAATGACCATGAAAAGCTGCCGCCATTCTTGCTGCTGTTCGGATCACTTTCTTATTGGAAGCAGCCGAAGACAGACAGACCAGAATATGTTCTTTCGTATCAAATTCATTTCTTTTCGCCTGCTCACTGATTTGCTCCGCGATTCGGTTTAACTGACTTGCTGTATTACGCAAAGCAATTTCACGTAGAGTCGTCAGCTTCTCTTTGGTAAATAAATGAGCCTGTGTATTCTCCTCCTCAGGGTAAATCTTTCCCCTATTCAAACGTCCTATTAAATCATCCGGTTCAATATCGACTAATTCCACCTGATCAGCACTGTCAAATACACTGTCCGGTATGCGTTCGTCAACGGAAATGCCAGTAATGGAGTAGACAATATCCGTTAGACTTTCGATCTGTTGAACATTCATCGTCGTATATACATGAATTCCTGCGCGAAGAAGTTCCTCCACATCCTGATATCTTTTTTTATGTCGGCATCCTGCCGCGTTGGTATGGGCCAAATCGTCCAATAAAATAAGGTCAGGACTTCTCTGGAGCGCTTGGTCCAGATCAAATTCCTTAGTTGAGGATTCTTTATTTGAAATTTTGATGTAAGGAAGAAGTTCTAGTCCTTCCAACAACGCCGCAGTGTATGGCCGGGCATAATGTTTAATATATCCAACTACGATATCTATACCCTCTTTTTGCTCTTCGTGAGCGTCGCTAAGCATTGCACAGGTCTTCCCAACACCTGGTGCATATCCAACAAAAATTTTCAGTCTTCCTCTACTTTTTCTTACTGGCAAGTCAGTAATTCGATCAAGTATGGACCCGGCATCGTTCTGTTTTGCTGCCATCTTGTGCCCACCCTCTACTATATTCTCTCTCAATCCATAGTATATCATGAGCAAAATCAGTACCGTATTACGAATTTGCCTACAGCATTAAGATTGTATTAAGATCCGCTTTTATGTAATACATCCTCAAAGAAGCCTCAAAATCCTGATTCTGTCCTAGCTTTCTCAGTGGAAGGATAGCAGCACAAAATAATATAAAAAGCTTTCACAAGCTGGTTCAGCCTTTTCTCATATTCACGGTATAGAAGATTGAAAAACAAGGATTCAATGCTTTGGCTTCATCTGTCATAGCACGTTTAGACATCTTCTCCTTCCATTTCAAATTTCATTGTTAGAATTTCCTATATGCTTGGTAATTGTAGAGCTGGCAGCAGACGCAGGCATTTCAGAAATGCAAATCGACACAAATGCTAGAACTAATAAAAACAAACTACATTTCTTCCACATCAATTCTTCCTCCTTAAGTCAGAGAAACCAATGAAAGTACCCTGCCAAGTAGACATAGTTTCTTCTTCATGTCTGACTGACAGGGTACAGTTCATTCTTTATAGCTTTTGCTTATTCTTGTATTATCCGGCTGAGACACCTTATTATGGTATGCTCATGTTGTGCTACAAAGCTATTGTCGGGTACACATAAAGTCCATCCATCCGTACGCTCAACGACATACCCTGCACCTGTAAATAAAAAGGGCTCGATTGTAATTACCAAGCCCTCTCCCTCTTCCAATACCGTGGCTACACAAATTTCTATTTACTAGGAAGAAGATAAAGAACTTACAAAAAGGTTTATAAATGTGTCAGGAGGATCTAGCTAGAGATGTTGGAACCAGAGGTTACATTAGTCAAATTGAGAAAGCAAATGCGATGCCCTCTTTTGAGATCATTAGCAAGCTTACGGAGCGATTAAATTGCTTTATTAGACTGTGCCCCCAAGTTTCACCGCATTTATTTTTTCGAATAGCCCCCTCTTCAGTTTTCCTTTTCACCCACATATCGATCAAGGCCTTGTCAGGTTTTCCAAAGTATGAACTGTACACTTTCCGGAAATACAATAAAATTTCTCATTTTTAGTTCGGTCAGTCGTTCCAAAATATAAAAAGCCGCTAAATAAGCGACTAATTAAATGGTCAATGTCCTTTTTTTCTTCGATAACTAGACGCAAAGCCAACGACATGGGCTTTTTAATGCGCATGAATTATTCCAAGCTCTCTTTGCCCTGTAAGTTCATTCAAGAGTACTGGTTATTTTGTTGGATCATCTATGCTCCTTTGCCTTGAGATTAGTGAGTGATACTGACGGTTTCGATCAGTTTTATTCATATAACAATATCGAAGCTGTGTAGTATGGTTGAGGTTGTGAATATACTCGGCTGAATTATCATTAAGAGAAGTATGGATAAATGTATCTATTTAAGTGTATACACCCCGATATTTTTCTCATTTTATATGGACTAATATGTGAACCTACCGTAGCGGAATGAATCTCATAAGTGATTTCGTAGAAGAATAATGGGTTGTGTTACCGCTTTGCATTTACATATTTTACAGTAACACAAAATTAAAATTTGCCCCTTTTCACATGATCTTAGTAGTCAGGTCAACTCCAGTTTCACTGTGGTAATCTCTAAGACAAAGTTTGAGGGCCAACTTTGTGTCCATTCCCCTTTAAGGGGTAAATGTATGTCTGGTAAAAAATGTACTGGTTGTTCATAACCCTCTCAAGGATAGAGACGATCAGATGCTTATGGAATGAAAAAAATGATTTAGATGTTCGGCAAACAATTTAGGATTTTCCATAGCGGCAAAATGACCGCCTTTATTCGCTTTCTCCCAGTACGTAATATTATAGGCGCGTTCTACCCAGCTTCGGGGAGGCGTGGGCAGCTCCTTGGGAAATAAGGAAACCCCTGTTGGAACAGTAACACGCTGATCTTCGGTGAAATGCAGTGG